>PLTL01000248.1:0-205 GCA_003164475.1 Candidatus Dormiibacterota bacterium
AGCTCGACCCGCTTGGGGTCGACCAGAATCAGCCGCAGGTCACGGGGAGTGGACTGGAGCAGAAGCCCGGCCAGGACCGCGTTGATGCAGACACTCTTTCCGGAGCCGGTGGTGCCGGCGATGAGGAGATGGGGCATCCCGGAGAGGTCACCCAGCACCGGGTGCCCGCTCACGTCGGCGCCCAGCGCCACCGCCAGCTTGCTCT
>PLTL01000248.1:226-14362 GCA_003164475.1 Candidatus Dormiibacterota bacterium
CGATCGCCGACTTGCCCGGGATCGGGGCCTGGATCCGGATCGGAGCCGCCAGCGCCATCGAAAGATCGGGCTGGTAGGCGAGCACCTTGCGCACCGGCACCCCCGGAGCCGGTTGGAGTTCGTACTGGGTGACGGTGGGACCGGCGTTCACCCCCATCACCTTGCACTGGACCCCAAAGGTTCCCAGGGTCGACTCGATGGTCCGGATCCGGCTTCGGATCTCGTCGCGCAGCCGCTCGCGCTTGCCCTGGGCCGAGTCGAGCAGGTCCACGCTGGGCAGGACCCAGCTGGGTTCGGGCTCGTCCAGCTCGTCGAGCTCGTCAGGATCGTGCGCGATCTCTGAGCCCCGCGTCAGGCCCACCGGGGTCCCGGNNTCGTCCAGACCTTCGAAGATACGCTGGAACGATTCCGGGGGCGTCTTGGGCACGGCCGCGCTGGCAGGGGCACGGGTCTCTGCCTCGAACTCCTTCCGAGCAGCCCCCATGTCAGGAAACACCGCCAATGCCTGGGCGGGCGGCATCCCCTCCGACCGCGCCCGGTCACCGAGGCCGAATAGTCTCCCGGTGACCACGCCCACTCGAGCGAGGGCCCCAGCAGAGATCCTTGACGGGTAGATCTCCAGACCCGCGATCAGGCCCGCCAACGCCACGGCCGCGAGGGCCACCAGGGTCGCCGGCGCTCCCACCGCATGGACGAGGTGGGGGCCGATGGCTCGGCCCAGAGCCCCGCCACTCCCGGAATGCACCGTGGCCGCCATCGAGATCGCCGCCACCGCGGAGACCACCAGCGCGATCAGGACCTGAGCGCCGCTGCGATCAGAGCCCCTGGAGGCGAGCAACCCCAATCCCCCCGCCACCAGAGCGATCCCAATGATCCAGCCACCGACCCCAACCGCCGACGAGATGTCCCGGCCAAAGTCCAGCGCCACCTTGGCCTGGGGGAACCCGAGCAGGATCATCCAGATGAGGCCGACCGCGATCGAGCTGATCCCGGCGAGCTCCCGCACCTGAGGGGGACTGAGCCGCATCACCCGGCGAGACGGGCTCGGACGCCTGGTCCTCGAGGCAGTGCGCCAGACCCTCCTCGTCGGGCGACGAGGAGCCCTACGCCGCTTGGTTGCGGCCATCTACGAGGACGCTGACATGGGTGGGGTTGAATGCATCGAAATTGGGATCGCCACCAACTGGGCGCAGTCTAGCAGCGGGACCGCACATCTGCTCGGTCGCTCAGGCTCGGCTCAGCCGCCACCACAGTCCGGGCGCGACCAGCGCCCGGCCCAGGACCAGGGGCTCGCGGAGCCGGTAGCCGGCCGGGCTTGACACCGTCACCGACCCGACCCTGGCGCCCCGCCGAAGGGGTGGCCGCAGCCGCCGGAGCCGGGCCCGCAGGCTGAGCCTGGCGCCCGACAGGGCCACCAGCTGAATCCGGCCGGCCGCCCGGACGGGGACCGGGCCCGCCCACCTTGCGGTGACCTCGCCCTGGGCCAGAGCGGCCAGCGGCAGCGAGACGGCGTGAAGCCCGGCACTGACGCTCTGGAGCAGCGCGACGACGGCCACCCCAGCCACCCGGAGCGCCGCGGAGGGGCCGCCAGGCTGCCCCAGAACCGCCCCCACCACCATCACTTGACGACCCTCCACCCGATCCATGGCGGCGAAGACCAGGCAGCCCAGGGCAGCGGCGGTCCACCCGGTCTTGACCCCCACCACCCCGTCCTGTCCGAGCAGGAAGTTGAAGTTGTGGACCAGCCCCACCACCGGGAGGACCGCGCTGGGCATCGCCACGATCGTGGCAAAGACCTGGTCCTCCATCGCCCGCCGGGCAAGGGTGACCAGGTCTCGTGCCGAGCTCACGCTGGCAGGGTCCAGGCCGCTGCTGTCGGCGAAGTGGGTGTCGGTCAGCCCCAGGGAGACGGCCAGGGCGTTCATCTGAACCACGAAGCTGGCCTCCGACCCCGCGTCCCAGCTGGCCAAGAGCTCCGCCAGATTGTCCCCCGAGGGGATCAGCAGTCCCTCCAGGAGCTGGAGCTCACTGAGCTGCTCGCCGGCCTCCACCGCGACCACGGAATCGCCGGCGGCCAGCTCGGTCTGGTAGAGGTCGACATCGTCCGCCCCCACCGTCACGATCGGCCCCGGCTCGCCCAGCGCCAGCGGGTGGGCCTGGAGGATCACCAGGGCGGTCATGATCTTGGTGACGCTGGCGATCGGCACCGGCACCTGGTTGCCACCACTTCCCAGCCACCCGAATCCCGACAGGTAGAGCGCCGCCTGGCCCGCCTCGGGCCAGGGGAGCGCTGCCCTGGCGCCGGGGACGGTGTAGGAGCTGGCGACGGAGATCCGCACCCTGGGCGCTGGAACGGACCGGCCCAGCTGCAGCCCGACTGCGATCGCCAAGGCGGCCACTGCCACCAGTGCCCCCGCCGCCACCAGGCGCGACACCCGCACGCCCGCAGCTCAGAGTAGGCTGACCACTGACACCACCCGAGGGCGCCAGGCTCCCCCGTGGGCCAGGTGGGCAGTCATGGCCTGAGTCGTCGCACGACCCACCTCGGCGACGTCGTGGAAGCCCCGCTCGCGCTCGCGGATCATCCGCCGCACGCGGGCCTTTCCTTCGTCGACCACTCGCCGCTCCTCAAGGGAGGCACCCCCCACCACCAGGGCCTCCGGCCCGGCGGCCAAGCGGCTGAGGGACCGGTCCATGGTCACCGAAACCACCACCACCAGCCCATCCGCGGGCCCGGCCGCGGACGCAGTGGGCGGCGCTCCGTCCCCTCCGAGGGTCCGGCCGTCAGCGTCGATGGGGACGGCGCCGACACCCACGCTGCCGGCGACCCACTGCTGGTCGGGAGACAGTTCCAGGACGGTACCGTTCTCGACGACAGCGACAGTGTCCTTGGGCAGGCCGGCCAGGCCGGCCAGGCGAGCGTGGGCGACCAGGTGGCGCGGCTCACCGTGGACGGGGACGAAGGCCCGGGGACGGAGCAGGTGGAGGATGAACCTGAGCTCCTCCGCGGAACCGTGCCCGCTGGCGTGTACCCCGTCGCGGCTCCCCGCCAGTACCTGCACTCCCTGCCCGACCAGGCTGTTCACGATCCTGCTCACGGTCGCCTCATTGCCGGGCACCGGGTTGGCCGCCAGGACCACGGTGTCGTCCTCACGGACCCTGATGAATGGGTGAGTGCCGGCGGCTATCCGGCTGAGCGCCGCCAGCGGCTCGCCCTGCGACCCGGTCGCCAGTAGGCAGAGCTGGGAAGGGGGTATTCCGGGCAACTCCCGCGGTGAGGCCAGCAGGCCGGGCGCAAGGTCGAGGTAGCCCAGCCCCGCCGCGGTGTCGGCGTTGCGGACCATGCTCTGCCCCACCAGGCAGCAGCGCCGACCGACCTCTCGGGCCAGCTCCAGGGTCTGCCGCATCCGCGCCAGGTTGCTGGCGAAGGTGACCACCACCACCCGACCGGGTGCCTCGGTCAGCGCGCGCCTCAGCGCCGGTCTCACCGTCAGCTCCGATGGGGTCAGCCCGGGAAGGGTGGCGTTGGTGCTGTCGCTGAGCAGCAGCCTGACCCCCTGGTCGCCCAGCTCAGCCAGGCGCCGAAGGTCGGGACCGCGTCCCCCCACCGGGGAGTGGTCGAGCTTGAAGTCCCCGGTGTGAACCACCAGGCCGGCCGAGGTCTGGATCGCCAGCCCGCAGCTGCCGGGCACGCTATGGGTCATGTGGACCAGCTCCACCACCAGCTCCCCCGCCGAGAAGGGCACCCCCAGATCCACTTCGTGAAGCCGGGCCCGGCCCGCGTAGCCGCGTCGGTCCAGCTTGTTGCGGAGCAACCCGATGGTCATCGCTGTGCCGTACACCGGCACGTCCAGCTCAGGTAGATAGAAGGGCAGAGCCCCGATGTGGTCCTCATGCCCGTGAGTGAGCAGTACCGCCCGGACCCTACTCAGCCGGGTCCTCAGGAAGCCAATGTCGGGCAGCACCACGTCGACCCCTGAGGCCTCCTGCTCGGGGAAGGCGAGCCCGGCGTCGATCACCACCACGTCCTGACCCGCCTCCAGGAGGGAGAGGTTCTTCCCGATCTCACCCACACCGCCAAGCGGGACGAACCGCAGCAGCCCCGGAGCCGGCGCCGCCAGGGGGCTCCCACCGGCGGCAGCCGGATGAAGCCTAGAAGAGACCAAGCTGCTCGGCGCTCGGGGTCGTCTCCGCCGGGGCCGGCGGCGCCTCGACCGGGGCGCTCTCCAGATGGGCCCTGAGCTGCTGGAAATCCTCACGGAGCACCGAGAGCAGGGCCCCGTTGTAGAGCGCCGCCGCCGGGTGGTAACAGGGCATGTAGGCCCGGCTCCCGCTGCGGATCACCTTCCCGTGGGCCCGCGAGATGCCCGGCGCTCCCGGCAGCAGCCGCTGCAGGGCATGCCGTCCCAGCACCAGGATCACCTCGGGCTGGAGCACCTCGATCTGGTCGTCTAGGTAGCCGGCGCAGGCCTCGACCTCCTCGGGCAGTGGGTCCCGGTTGCCAGGCGGGCGGGACTTCAGCACGTTGGTGATGAAGATGTCGTCCCGGCTCAGACCGATCTCCTCCAGGAGCTCGGTGAGCAGCCGTCCGGCCGCGCCCACGAAGGGCCTGCCCTCGAGGTCCTCTCGCTCCCCGGGAGCCTCCCCCACCGCCATGAGCCGGGCAGTGGCAGGTCCGGTCCCCGGCACCCCCTGGGTCCGGCTGCGGTGGAGCGCGCACCTGGTGCAGGACCTCACCTGGACGGCGATCTCGTCCAGGCGGGCCTGCGCCCTCTCGGCGCCGCCGGGCGCCGGGTCAGGAGCCGTGAGGCTGCTCACCGTCACGTGGACCTGTTGGGGGCGGGCTGCCAGCGCCGCGCTCGCCCCGTCCGGCCAGCTCCAGGATGGCCTGCTTGCGGGACAGGTTGACCCGGCCCCGGTCATCGATCTCGGTCACCTTGACCATGATCTCGTCACCGATGCTGACCACATCCTCGACCTTGCCCACCCGCTGCTCGGCCAGCTGGGAGATGTGGACCAGGCCGTCCTGTCGAGGCAGAATCTCGACGAAGGCGCCGAAGGGCATGATCCGGACCACCTTGCCCTTGTAGATCCGGCCCACCTCCACCGACTCGGTGAGGTCGCGGATCATCGCCACCGCCCGCTCCATCGCCTCCTCGTCGACCGTGGCCAGGAAGACCTTCCCGTCGTCCTCGATGTCGATCTGGCAGCCGGTCTCCTCCTGGATCCGGCGGATGGTCTTGCCACCAGGCCCAATCAGGTCGCGGATCTTGTCGGGGTGGATATGCAGGGTGATGATCCGAGGTGCGTGGATGGACATCGCCTGGCGCGGGGCTGAGATGGCCTCGGCCATCTTGTCGAGGATGTGAAGCCTCCCCTGCCGTGCCTGCTCCAGGGCCTGGCGGAAGAGCTCCGAGCTGAGGCCCCGAGCCTTCATGTCCATCTGCAGGGCGGTCACTCCCTTGCGCGTCCCGGCGACCTTGAAGTCCATNNCCATGTCGCCGAGGGCGTCCTCCATGCCCTGGATGTCGGAGAGGATGGCGTAGCGCGACGGGTCGTTCGCGTCGGTGATTAGTCCCATGGCGATGCCCCCGACCGGGGCCGCGATGGGGACCCCCGCGTCCATCAGGGACAGGGTGCTGCCGCAGACACTCGCCATCGANNGTGCTTCCGTTGCTGGAGAGGATCTCGGTCACGATCCGGATCACGTAGGGGAACTCGTCGGCGGGCGGAACCATGATCTTCACCGCCCGCTCCGCCAGAGCCCCGTGCCCAATCTCCCGACGGCCGGGGGAACGCAGCGGCCTGGCCTCACCAACCGAGAAGGGCGGGAAGTNNGGAAGTTGTAGTGGTGCATGTAGCGTTTGAACTCTTCCAAGCCCAGCCCGTCGAGCCTCTGCTGATCCGACAGGGTGCCCAGAGTGACCACCGAGAGAGCCTGGGTCTGCCCCCTCGTGAACACGGCGCTTCCGTGAGCCCTGGGCAGCACCCCGACCTCACACCAGATCGGCCGGATCTCGTCGGTCCTGCGCCCGTCAGGGCGCATCCCGCGGTCGAGGATCGCCCGGCGGACGGCCGACTTCAAGACCGCCTCGAAAGCGGTCGCGATGTCGCCGGCCCCGTCCGGGAACCTCGGGGTCAGCTCTGCCACCACGTCCGAGCGGAGCCTGTCGACCCGGGTGTCGCGCTGGGCCTTGTCGCTCTCCANNGAAGACCCGGTCGATCCTCTCAGCGGCAATCTCCGCCACCGCGGCCCTCAGCTCAGCGGGCACCCCCACGTGGAGGTACTCCATGTCGGGCTTTCCCACCTTGGCGACCAGCTCGTCGATCAGCGAGATCAACTCGCGGATCCGCTCGTGGGCCCGGACCAGCGCCTGCACCAGGATCTCCTCCGAAACCTCGTTGGCGCCGGCCTCCACCATGTTGATGGAATCGCGGGTCCCCGCCACCACCAGGTCCAGCTGGCCACGTTCGATGTCGGGCATGCTGGGGTTCTCCACCAGCTCTCCATCGAACAGTCCCATCCGGACTGCGGCGACCGGGCCGTCATGAGGGATGTCGCTGATGGCCACCGCTGCCCCAGCTCCGACCAGGGCCAGGATGGTGGGGTCGTGGACCTGGTCGGTGGAGAGCACCGTGGCCACGATCTGGACGTCGTTGCGGAAGNNAGTCCTTGGGGAAGAGCGGCCGCATGGGGCGATCGATCATCCTGGACGTCAGGGTTGCCGCCTCGGAGGGCCTCGCCTCCCGGCGCATGAAGGCGCCCGGGATCCGGCCCACCGAGTACATCTTCTCCTCGTAGTCGCAGGTCAGAGGGAAGAAGTCGATGCCCGGCCGGGGCGCACTGCTGGCGGTGGCGGTGACCAGCACCACCGTGTCGCCGTGGCGCACCCAGACCGCGCCGTTGGCCTGACCGGCCATCCAGCCGGTCTCGATGCTCAGTTCCGAGCCGTCAAAGGTGCGCGAAACAACTGTCTTTTCCACAAGGTGCCTCCCCGCGGCCCCGGCCCGGTGAGGGAGAAGACCTCGCACCGGCGGAGCCGGCGCGGTTGAAAAGAGGGGATGAGAGCTGAACTTCGGTTCGGCTCCGATCGCCAGTCTCCAACCGCGCGCTGGTCGCCCGGGTGAGGTCTGCCGCCACTCCCGTGGGCAGAGTCCGCGGTCGTACAAAAGGACCGGCGCTCGGTTGCGATCGAGTCAGCCGGATATCGGTCGACGTCAGTGGCGCAGCCCCAGCTTGGCGATGAGGGCGCGGTAACGAGCGATGTCCACCCGCATCAGGTAGTCCAGCAACCGCCGCCTCTTTCCCACCAGTTTCAGCAGGCCACGCCGGGTGTGGTGATCCTTGGGGTGAACCTTGAGGTGCTCGGTGAGCTCCCGGATGCGCTCGCTGAAGATGGCGATCTGGACCTCTGGCGAGCCGGTATCGCTCTCGTGCTGGCGGTGATCCTGGATCACCGCGGCCTTGGCTTCCCCTTGAAGCATGCTTGGGCGAATCTCCTTCAGTCACCACGAGGCCCGCCCACACGGAAATTCCGGCTCGAGCTGAGCTCCGGGTCCGCGTGAGCATAGCACAAGCCCTAGAGCGCTCCCGCGGACCGCGCCCCACCTCGCCGGAACCTGTGCGCATCGCTCGCGACGACCGTCCGTCCCGGCCGCCCCGCCGCCCCCAGGGACCCGGTGGGGTGGCTAGAGGGACTCGAACCCTCGACCTCCAGGGCCACAACCTGGCACTCTAACCAACTGAGCTATAGCCACCGCGAGGGGCCAAATTATAGGAGCGGCCCCAAACTCCTCTCAGCAAGGAACCCCATGCCCGTCACCACTCCCCCCGCCGACGCCGACGCCGACGCCCAGGCGATGCGCAGGGCGCTCCGGCTGGCCCGGGCCGCGGGAAGACGGGGCGAGGTGCCGATCGGGGCCGTGGTCGTGTACCAGGGCCGGGTCATCGCCGCGGCCTCCAACCGGGTGGAGCGCTCCCGGGACGCCTCGGCGCACGCCGAGCTGCTCGCGCTGCGCCAAGCTGCCGCCAGGCTCCAGTCCTGGCGGCTCCACGGCTGCACCCTCTACTCCACCCTGGAGCCCTGCCCGATGTGCGCGGGAGCCCTGCTCCTGGCTCGGATCGACGAGGTCGTCTACGGCGCCGATGATCCTCGCAAAGGCGCCTACCGGACCGTCTACGACGTCCTGGGCAACCCCTCCGGCAACCACCACCCAGTGGTCCGCCCTGGCTGTGAGGCCGAGTCGGCTTCGGCCCTGCTCCAACGCTTCTTCCGAAGCCTGCGCGACCCTGGAGGCTGAGTTGTCCGCCGGCCTCCCCGCGCCGCTCCCAACCACGGTCGCCGGACTGCCCGGGATCCACACCCTCGCCAGAGGGCCCCGGCGGCAGCTCACGATCCTGCTGGCCCACGGCGTACTCTGCGACCACACCTTCCTCGAGCCATGGGTGGCCTGGTTCGGAGCGGCCGGGTTCGCCACCTACGCCGTCTCCCGTAGGGGACGTCAGGGCCAGCCGCCGCTCCACTCGGACGGCGTCACCTTCGAGGACTTCCTCAGCGACACCCGCAGAGCCGCAGGGGCACTGCCCCATCCCCTCCTCCTGGTGGGTCACAGCTTGGGCGGAATCCTGGCCCTCAAGGCGGCCGAGCAGGGAGCCTGCGAGGCGGTGGCGCTGCTCGCCCCCGTCCCTCCACGGGGGATCATTCCGCTGGGCCGTATTCGCGACCTGCCGCCACAGCTGGCCCAGGTGGGATCGCTCCTGAGCGGAGGCACCTTCTACCCCAGCTTCCGGCAGGCCACCGCCATGTTCATGGGGCGGATCCCTCAACCGCAGCGCCGGGATCTGTACCAGCGCTACACCCCAGACTCCGCTCGAGCGGTGCGGACCACCTACATCCCCGGGGTCCGCGTCGACCCATCTCGAATGAGGGTTCCGCTGCTCTGCCTGGTCGGCGCGGAGGACGCCACCATCCCCCCCAAGACCGTCGCCCGGCTCGCTCAACGCTATGGCGGCCACTTTCACAGCCTCTCGGGCCACGCCCACGAACTGGTCGCCGAGCCACGATGGCAGGAGGTGGCCCAGGTGATCGCGAGCTGGGCCGAGGGGATAGCCCCCAACCTCGCGCCCGAGGCCGGCGGCCAGGCGACCGCCAGGCCGCGAGCCTGAACTGAGGGCCTGGGAGCGCGACCCCGGTCCTACAATCGCTCCGGGCCGAGGAGAGGTGTCCGAGTGGTTTAAGGTGCCGCTCTCGAAAAGCGGTGTGGTTACAAGCCACCGCGGGTTCGAATCCCGCCCTCTCCGCCGGACTCCCCTGGGGCTGAGGCCCTCCTCCCGCACCGCGGCCGGGCTCGCCGGCTGCAACCGTCCCCGCTCGGCCAGGCGCCCGCGGCCACCCCCACCGCCGACCCTTCGGCCGGCGAGCGCCGCTCCGATGACGTCGACACCCCGACTAGGACGAGGGCGAGACCGGTGGCGACCCCAGCGAGACGACGCCGCCCACCGCGGGCCGGTGAGGTTCCGACAGCGTCAGCCTGGCCGGCGGGACGATCTCGGGCCACGCCGCCACGGGCTTGGTCTCTCAGGACGTTGCATCCCGCGGTCGGCCGGAGTCCAATCCGACTACTCGACCAGGTGCAGCGCCGCCTCCTCTGCCGGAAGTTCGTCGTCCTCCTCGTCCAGCTCCTCGCTGCCGTAGAGGTCACGCTCCGGTTCCTCACCCTCGACGATTTCCAGACCGTGGGGGACCGGTCGCTGGGACCGGTCGGGCTCCTCCGCCCGCAACCGCTCGTCGAGGGACTCACCAGCGCTCCGGGGGCGCGGTTCTCGCAGCGAGATGTCCCGCGGCCGGTTCTCATCCCCGACAATCTCGGCCGGGTCCGGCTCCTCGTGTCCCGGAAACGAGCTGCTATCGGCCGGGGCGTCGTTCCACGGTAGGTCCTCTTCCGCGCGCCGATCCGATCGCCGCTGCCCCATCACTCCTCCCCGGTTGCCCACGCTCAGCCCCACGAGGCGGACCACGCCACCTTTCACAGAGTAGCGCGTCGCCCCAGGCACGTCGCTACGGAGGAGCTGAGCCGCCAAGCCCACCACCTTGGGAGACAGGCGCAAGGCGGANNGCGCCGGTGACCCAGCTCTCGGCCCCCTCGCGGACCCACCTGCCGGCACCGTGGCCGACATCGACTCCTTGACGCCGAGACACCCCAAGCTCCGCCGGTTCCGCCACAGCGATTCCGCCTTCCCGGCGCCCTGCCCTTACCGTCGACGGGTGCCACACTCCGCCAGCGCCGAGTTGGGCTCATGGCTCCGGCGAGCTTGCCCATCCGCGGCCCCAACCGGCTGCTGACCCGCGACCGCCAAGCCGCGTGCCCCGGCCCGTCGCCTTCCCCGCGGTGACGGCTGTGCCTGCACAGCCACGCAGATGCCAGCTCCCGCAGCCAGCGAGCATGGCCAGCAGATACGGGAGTCGGGACCCAGCCCCTGCCGCCGTGGGCCTGATGGCGCTGCCCGGCCGCCAGTGCCCCGGCCACCACAAGGCCAGGAGACCGGAAAGACCCGCGCCGAGCCGCCCTTGGACTCAGTGGCGGATCAGCCGCCGGCCCCCGGCGCTCGACGCCGCAACGTAGGGCATCCCGTAGTACTGGAAGAGCCTTGCCTCATCGTCGGGAGACAGGTCGCCACCCTGTTCCATGCTGGGCGCCCGGCTCACCTCCGCCTTCAGCCGGCCCACCTTGAGATAACTCTGGCCCACCGATGCCTGCTCGGTGGGAACGAAGGTGAGGTGGCGACCGAAAAGTCCGGTGTGGACGGTGACGAAGAGCGGCTCATCGCTCTCGGCGTCGAAGTACACATCCTCCAGCCGGCCGATCTCCTCACCGTCCGGATCGATAACATCCTTGCCCTCAAGTTCCCGGATGTTCTCAAGTCCGCTCAACGTCTTCCTCCTTCGGCCCGTCTCTGACGCTGCCCCAACACTACCCCGGCCAGGGCCCCAGCTGGGTCCCTGGCGGGAGCGGACGCACACTCGGGAGTCAGCCGTCCGCGCAGGGGCCGGGCCGAGCGCGCCACCTGGGCGGAGAAGCCCCTCGGTTGCCTCGGCTGGACGGCCTGTCCCAGGGCCCGTCTCTGCCGTCAGCGGCTCTCCAGGACCGCAGGCCCGCCACATCTTCTGAGCCTTGGGCGGCCGCCAGCAGCGGGTCCCGCCCCCACCCAGCTGGCCAACCCCGAGTCACCACCGTCGAGCACACGACGCAGGTAGCTTCTCACCAGGCCACCCGGGCCGCGGTCTGGCTAGAATCCGCCCGGGAGCGGTCGCCTAGTTGGCCGAGGGCGCGGCACTGGAAATGCCGTAAGGGGGCAACCCCTTCGAGGGTTCGAATCCCTCCCGCTCCGCCCGGAGGCCGCTCTCGACCGGCCACGCCCGGCTCCGGCTGACACTGCGGTGCTGCCCTCGGGCATCCCCGCGCCCGCCCTCCGCGCGGCCGATCTAGCACCAGCGCCGATGACCTGGGGCGAGCCGGGCCAAGCCGCGGTCCGGTTCTCTGGGAGTAGAAAGTGGCCGTGCCCGGGCTCCGTGCCAGCCGGACGCGGCAGAATGGGGACGTGGCAATCCTGGAGATGGACTTCAACCCGGTCGACTCGATCACCGCGGGAGTCGAGGGGGTCCCCGGGTCCCGGACGTTCTTCCTTGAGGCCAGGCAGGGGTCGCGCGCCTGCACCCTCCTGGTCGAGAAGGTCCAGCTCCAGGAGCTGGGTGGCCAGCTGCTCCAGATCCTCGGCCCCAGTCGACGACCGAGCGCGGCTCCCGAGCCCACCACCCGTCCCGGCGATCCCCCGGGCTGGCGGGTAGGCAATATCCAGGTGGCCCTGGACGAAGAGGCGGGCCAGTGCACCCTGCTCCTAGAGGAGCTGACAGAGCTTGATGACGACGAGGACGAGCCTGCACCCGACGAGCCCCCGGGGTCCGCCGGCAGGTCTGCCCCCGACCTCCGGGCGGTCCGGCTGGTAGCCAGCCTCCAGCAGATGCACGCACTGGCAGAGCGCGGACTGCGGGTGATCCAGGGAGGCCGTCCCATCTGCCCGCTCTGCCACCTCCCCATCGACCCCCACGGTCACGTCTGCCCGGCCAGCAACGGGCACCACCGGGTCTGAGACAGGGCCTGTAGGATGGCAGGCCTGATCCCCCCCGAAGGGGACTGCAGACCGAGAACTCACGGCACAGGAGCTGGGCACATGCGTCGAATGAGCGGTACCACCACCAGGCTGGCCGGAGCGCTTGCCCTCCTCCCCCTGGCGATCCTGGCAGCCGCCTGTGGCGCATCCTTCGACTCTGGGGTGGCGGCCCCAACCCCGACCCAGTCCGTCCCGGTGATCGTCGCTACCAGCCCCACCCCGACCCCCTCCGCCTCCACCTGCACGTCACCGGCGGCAGTGGCCACCTACCAGCTCCCAGGCGCCCAGACCCTGAGCGGGAACCTCCAGATCGAGGACGAGGTGGTCGGCAGTGGGAAGGAAGCCAAGGCCGGAGACACGGTCAAGGTCGACTACACCGGCTCCCTCCCTGACGGGAAGGTGTTCGACAGCAGCGTCGCCGACAACAGCGGCAATCCTGTCAGCCTCAAGTTGGCCGCCGGCTCGGTGATCCAGGGCTGGGTCGAGGGGATCCCGGGCATGCGGGTCGGGGGCACCAGGGAGCTGGTGATCCCGGCTGCGCTCGGCTACGGTTGCGAGGCGGTGAGTTCGATACCCGTCGACTCGACCCTGATCTTCAAGGTCACGCTAGTCGCAGTCAGCTGAGGGACGGTAGCCGGCCGGCAGCAGCGCCGCCACCCTTTCCCGGATCGCCGCCGTGGCCGCGGCCGGGTCCTTCCCCACCGTCTGAAACGTGTCCCCGAGGCGCACCGCGATCGGGCCCCGGCGGGGCAGCAGCTCCCCCTTGGGCAGCACCCGCTCGGTGCCCCAGATGGCGCAGGGGAGGACCTGGGCCTCCGATCGCACCGCCAGGTATCCGGCCCCCAGCTCGAAGGCTCGCATCCTTCCGTCCACCGAGCGGTGCCCCTCGGGGAAGACGATCAGCGCTCCGCCGCCTCGCAGCACCGCCAGGGCTCCTCGGATCGCCAGACGATCCGGCTCCCCCCGCCTCACCAGAATGCAGTTGCAGCGACTGAAGAATGCCCCGGCCAGGGGATTCCGAAAGAGCTCCTCCTTGGTCAGTGCGTGCACAACCCTGGGGATGGTGGCCGCGTACACCAAGGGATCAAAGTTGGAGAGGTGGTTGGAGCAGATCAGCAGGGGGCCTCTGGCAGGCAGGTTCTCCAGCCCTTGGAGATCCACGCCACCCCGCGCAGTGATGCGCACCACCACCCGGAGCACCGCCCTCGTCAGGACCAGCAGTCCCGACTCGGTGCCGTCGGGGCGGGCGCCCCTGGGCAACGCCGGCGCCCGCATCCGATTGGGGGCTTCGAATCTGGGCGGCCCGGCCTCCAACCCCATGCTCGCTCCCATCTGATCAGCCTGCATGCCCCTGCCCCCTGGTGGACTCGAACCACCGACCGTCGCCTTAGAAGGGCGCCGCTCTGATCCACTGAGCTAAGGGGGCTTGGCTGGGGTCATTCTGACGACTTCGGGCCAGGCTCCCGAGGCCGGCTCCCGAACGCAGGACCGATGGCGGCACCGGGACAGCGCCGCGGGGTCGATTTCGTAGGATAGGTGCAGTGAGAGGCTCTGGCGTCCGCGGGCGCGCCACCACCTGCTATCTGGCCCGGCACTGCGACGTCGCCAACCCCGGCCGGGTCATGTACGGTCATCTGCCCAACTTCCCGCTCAGCGCCAGGGGTCGGCAGCAGGCGGACGCCCTGGGCCACTACCTCTCCCACACCCGCATCCGGGCCATCTACACCAGCCCGCTCCAGCGGGCCCAGGAAACCGCGTCGCTGCTCGCCAGCGAGCTCTCCCCTCCCCCGCCGATCCTGGTCCGTCCCAACCTGGTCGAGGCTGAGTTCGGCCGCTATCTGCAGGGGACCAGGCAGCGCGACGTGGTCTGGCGCAAGCCCCGCTGGTGGCTCCACATGGCCTGGCCGGGGCTGGTCCCCGGGGACGAGTCCATGTCCTCGATGGCGACGCGGGTGGGAGTGGCGATC
>PLTL01000188.1 GCA_003164475.1 Candidatus Dormiibacterota bacterium
GGGGCAGAACCCCTGGTCAAATCTCCGCACGAGCCCTCCTATGTGCCGTGTTGTCCGACAGAAGCAAGTGCGACCTCGTGTCGCACACGTGTCACCAGCCGCAAATGGCGAGGAGCTGCCAGCCGCGGGCTCGCCCTTCGGCGGTGATCGCCGGACGCTGGGCCTCTAGGCCGGCGCCGGCGCCGCCCTGCTCCTCGGTGGAGACTCGGATGTAAGCCCGACCGTTTCGCCGTCGGGTCCCGCCTCAGAAGACAGCCCGTCCCTGGGGCTCGAAGGTGATCAGGTGCTGGCGAGCGAGCTCACGCAGAGCCGGGACCACCTCGAGATCAGCCCGGGCCATCAGATCGTTGAGCACCGAAGACTCAAGCGGCCCCCCCACTGCCACGCCTTCAAGGCGACCGAGGATTTCCCAGGCCATCAAGCCACGCAGCGAGGGACCAGTCATGCTCCCCCGCCACTCCGAGATCACCCCTAGGACCTGAGCTTCACTCCTCATGGGCTGGACATTACAGAAAGCGACCGTTTTCTGTACGCTGCCGGGCCAACAAGTGCCCGCGCCCGAGGCGGTTACGGTCGATGGCGAGGGCCCGCGGCCCCCTGGCGCGCAGCTGGAGGGCCAGGGATCTTGCTGGCCGCTCGTGCGGAGATCAGACCCGCAACAAGTTCCGTCAACGGCTCGCCGATGGCCCTTCTGAAGTTGAAACCCACGAGTTGTAGAACCGTGACGGTCTCCACCGAGAGGAGCGCCTCCACGGCCTCGAGAGCAGCCGCCGACTGTTCCGCCTGGGGCATGCGGGCCAGGAGCTGCTTGAGGATCGGTACCACGTTGTCGGCGATGTAGCTGATGTCATCCGCGGTGAGCCGCTGCGCGACCAGCTCGTCCTCGTAGGCGTTGGCGAGCCGCACCAGCTCGATCTTGTCTGCGACCAGGTCATTCACAATCGCCTCCAGCTCCACGATCGTTTCCCGGTCCTCCTTCCGCGCCTTTACGGCACGAATCTTCTCCGTGACGGCAAGAGCTGTGTTGCGCACCGCGACCGCGGCAAGTTGAACGCCGATCGCCTGAACGTCAGGGTCCACTACGAGCGGACCTGAGCGACGGGAGCGTCATCCCACTCCAAGGTCAGCTGCGGTCTGCTTCCGGTCAGGGCCTGGGCCGCGAAAGCTGCCATCGAGAAGAGGGCTCCAGGTGGTGCTCCTTTGGCCCGCGCCTCCTCGAGGGCCTGCTGCAGAGCCTGGACTGTCGGGGCCGCGAGATCGATCGTGAGCTGATGCCTGGCCATGGCGAACCCTCCTCAGGTTTGGGCCGGCGGGGGCTGGATCACGACCGCTCCCACCAGCGGGATCACGCGAAAGGGCGAACGGCTACGTTCGAGCCCGTCAATCCGCGCGACAACAGCATACGTCCCGGGCCGAGGAAAGGTCGGCCCGCTGATGACGACAGCCATCGGGATGACCTGATCCTCGCCAACGGGTAGCTGCGGTGGCCGTCCAGCCGTCACAGGCGCGCGAAGGGGGGCAGGGAGGAGCGAGGCACCATCCGCATCCATCAGATCCATCTCGAGCACATGGCTCTGGTTCGTGTCCGTCCAGGGCACTCGGAGACGCAGCGCGACAGCCAGTCCGGGGTGCTGGAGAGGGAAGGAGAGCCCGAAGATGCCATCCCAGCCAGCACCGTGGATGTAGAGCTTTCCCCCCGCGGCGGTCGCCGCGTCAGCGAGAATGAGGTAGTCGATGTCCATGTCTTACACTATAGCAACGATGTCTTACCCAGTGTGTAACCGGGACGAACTTCGCGGCGAGGAGCGGTAAGGTGCATCCCCGAGATGCGAACGATTGGGACTGGGATGCCGGCAACGAGGGGGAGCTGGCCGCCCACCGGATCGCCACCTGGGAGGTGGAGGAGCTTTTCGCTGCTGACCCGGTATGGGTTCGGAACAAGAAGGCGGGCGCAGGGGAATGGAAGATGGTGGGACGCACCCCGGCGGGCCGAGCCCTTACCGTGGTGGTCACGGTCAACCCGGACACGTGCCAGGTCCGGGCGATCACGGGATGGGACGCGACGACTGGCGAGCAGACCAAGTACCTGCGCAAGCGACGGGGGAGAATGAGATGAAGCGAGAGACGCGAGAGACGGAAGAGCAACGGAGGGCCCGCTATCTGCAGGCCCACAAGGACGACGAGGAGCTCTGGGGAGAGGCCGAACCGGACGAGGCCCGACAGCCGGTCCGGGAGCGCCAGCTAGGCGCAACCATCACCGTGCGCTTCTCGACGGACGACGTGGCGCGCATTCGGGAGCTGGCACAGGAGGGCGGGCTGGCCTACTCCGAGATCGTCCGCAACGCGGTGAACGCCTTTATCCACCCGCGGACGCAATATGAGATGGGCCAAGGGAATTACCTGTTCGAGGTGAGTCCTTACCGGACCGGCTTGGTCAGCAGCCAGCCGTCGACTTTCCCGGTTCAGGACGTGATGAGCCGCACCGGACTACTCGCTGCGCCTGCCGCCTGACAATCGTCCCCGAGTTGGCCTGGCGACACACCGCGCCCCTACCCTGCCTCCCCCTTGGCGAGGCTCTGAGCGTGTTCCAGCGGTTCCAAGCGGAGGGCCAACTGGACGAGGGGGATCTCCGGCGCCCGAAGGGCGGCTTCGGTAGGGCCGGCGGCGACCTCCGCCGGCCGCATCATTGTCCGCCTCCTTCACGGATCGCAGGGCGGGCGGAAACACGTCGAGGAGGGGGGCGGCGGCGGGGCGACGTCAGTCCGGTCCTGGTGCTCGGGTCCCTGTCACCAGGGGCAAAGGAAGCTAGCCGGCCACCAGCACACTGAGAAGTCGAGGCTCTCGCTGGTCCGGTCGTGGTTTGCCAGATGCTGGGGCCCGGAGGGGAGTTGATGCAGCGGTGGGCGCCTCCCGAAACCCGCGACCGGGGT
>PLTL01000022.1 GCA_003164475.1 Candidatus Dormiibacterota bacterium
TCGAATCCTGCCTCGCCCACACTGGTTCTGTATTCGAAATCGAGCTCGGCGAGGGTAGCGCGACGGGCCCTGAAGGGCGATTGACCCCAGCGCTGACCCCAACCGGCTGTGGGAAGGCCTCTCCGAGGATCGAGTCCATGGTCCGCGCGGCCTCGCGCTGGAGCGTTTCGGTGACGTGGGAGTAGACGTCTAGGGTGAACGCCACGGTCGAGTGGCCGAGCATCTCCGAGGCGATCTTGGGATGGACGCCCCGGCTAAGCAGGAGAGTTGCCGCGGTGTGGCGGAGGTCGTGAAAGCGGATGTGGGGCAGGTCGGCCGCGGCCAAGAGGGGGAAGAAGGACCGACGCAGCAGGTTGCTTGCCTGCATCGGCCGCCCCACGTGGTTGGGGAAGACCAGGTCGGTTGTCTGGTCCCACCCCTCGCTCGCGAGAATCTCGGCGGCCTGTCTGGCCCTGTGCTGACGTAGGCCCTCCACGGCGGCCGAGGCGAGCTGGAGCTGCCGGCGCGATCGCGCCGTCTTCGGCTCCGAGATGGTCAGACCGACCCCCTTGGACCACTGGAGGGTGCCGGTCACCGACAGCGTGCCCCGGTCGAGATCGACGTCCCTCCAGCGGAGCGCCAGCAGCTCCCCCTGGCGCATCCCGGTGGTCACCGCAACGACGTAGAGAGCCTCCAGCCGGTCGCTGCGAGCCGCAGCTAGGAGGGTCCGGACTTGGCTAGCGGTCAGGGCCCTCATCTCGTGCCGAGCTCGCCGCGGGGCCTTGACCAGGCTGGCAGGGTTTCGGGCGATCAGATTCCACTGTGTTGCCTGACCGAGCGCCCGGCTGAGGACGGCGTGAATGTGACGCACCGTGGTGGGGCTGAGCCCAGCGTCGAGTCGGTCCTGGTAAAGGCGTTGGAGGTCGGCGGGCTGGAGCTGGCGGAGCCGGCAGCGGCCAAGGATTGGTGTGACGTGGAGGCGGATGTTGCGCTCGTAGGCGCGCAACGTCTGGGGCCGCATGTTGGACTTGGACCCGGCGAGCCAGTCCGTCAGGTAGCCGCCGAGCGTCTCGCGGCCAGTGACCGGTGGCAAGCCGTCGTCACGATCTCTGATAGCCTCACGGAGCTGCCGGGCCGCTTCCTCATAGGTCCTTCCGTACACGGAATGGCGCGTGACACCACCCTGCTGTTCGAAGACATAGCGCGCCTCCCATCGCCCGTCAGGCCGCCTCCGGATATTGCCCTCGCCGTTGCCGCGCTTCCTGCTCAAGTCTGCTCCTCCGCGTCGCACTCGTCGTGTTGGTGTTCCTGATTTGTGCCTGCACCCTTCGCAATATCGTCGCCGTATCTGCTCTCGCTTCGCCGCCGCGCGATCGTGTTCCTCACGAGGCTCGCAGTGCTTCCGACGAGGGCGCGGAGCCAGGAAAGTGGACTGCCGGTGATGGCAACGGTGCAGGTACTCTCACCACTGAAACGGCAAGTCTCTTGCGGCCCTGAGCACGGACGCCGATAACGATCAGGGCGGCGGAAGTGCCCTTCACTATTCCCCCCCTTTGCCAATTCTCGTGCCCTTTCTCTTCGTCGCCTTCCGGCTTGCGAGCTCAAGCAGCCGCGGCCACTCGTTGCCCTCATCCTGATCTTCTAGGAAGCTCGCTTTGACGAGAGCATCAGCGACAATCAGAAGCACCCAGAGTTGCTCATCGTCGAGCATCTCTGCGTTTCGGACAATCGTTTCTATCGCTGACCGATCCAGCGAAGCGCCGAACCGTCTCCGCATTTCGTCCACAGCTATCCTGCTCGCCAGACCTTGGATTGCGTCCATATCGACTGGTCCGCTTCCGGCCAGAGATGTCATGAAGAATACAGAGAAGGTCTGGAAGACAATACCCAACGCCTCGATCAGCTCCAACGTGACCGGCACTTGAGCGGCCTCCAAGCGCGCGACTTGACGCCGATCCGTGTGCAGGCGATCCGCAAGTTCCTCCTGGTTCCACCCCTTTTCCTTCCGCAGCCTCCGAATCGTGTCGGCAACAGCTCTGCGGTGGTAAACGCGCCGATCCTCGCCAAGTCCAGCCACGCCGTTATGATGACAGAACTGTCTCTGGAAGTCCAACCGGGACGGTCCTGGCTCATTTCGCGTCCAGCTGGCATGCTTCGGGGCAAGCTCGAATCACCAGGAGGTGCGTAGTGGACGCCGTCCTTCTCACCGACGAGGAGGCAAGCCGGGCGCTCGGGATCAGCCGCAGCAAGTTCCACTTGCTCGTAGCGGATGGGCAGATCCTGCGCCTGAAGCTCGGGCGGGCTGCCCGATACAGGAAGGTCGATATCCTCGCCTTCACCGACCGACTGGCCGCCGATGCGCGGACTGGAGCGATTGGCTTGGCCGCCGGCACAGACGGGGCCCCCGGATCTGAAGTCAATCAACCGCGGCGAACGGCGCACTGATGCGGTGAGCGGGGTGCATCTTCCCTGGCTACCAGGACGAGGCGCTGCGACGGGTGAGGTCGCTACCATCCTCGCCGGCCTGGCCTGTGGTCACTCCGGCTGCCCCTGCGCTGGCGCTGTGCGCCGCGGTCGCGGTAGGACTCACTGCCCCACTCATGAGGATCCCGACCCTAGCCTGAATGTAGAAGCGGGCGATCAGGTCGATGTCGTCGTTCATTGTTTCGCGGGGTGCTCTCCGGCGACTGTGATGGGCGAACTGCGCCGCCGCGGTCTGGGTGTGTGCGGGGAAGGGCGCTCGCCGAGGCGCACAGGGTCGAGGCCGGCCGTGCAGGCGATGACCGAGAAGCCCGAGACGACTGACATCAGGCGATCGGTGGCGGCGACACAGTCATCTCCCTCACCCGTCTCCGCGTACAAGACGCGGATGTCGACCGAAGAGATGTCAGGGGTGTCGCGGACACGCCGCTATCCAGTCGGGGACTTCGTGCACGTACGCCGGGACAATGCCGACGGGACCAAGTCCTTCTACTGGGAGGGACAGGACGGGTCTCACGGCCTCGGCGGGATGCCGGTCTCCGACCTTCCCTTGTTCGCGGACGAGCAGCTCGGAAGACTGCCCGACGGTGCGGACGCCTACCTCACCGAGGGCGAGAAGGCCATGAGCGCCCTCCGCTGGGCAGGCTGCACTGCGGCGGGGACTGTGACTGGAGCGGCCACGATCCCGGGGGATGCCACCTTGTCTCGCCTTGCCCGCCTGCGGCCCTGCCTCTGGGCCGACAAGGACGAGCCTGGCCGCGAGCACATGGCACGCATCGCCGCCCGCCTGAGCGCCCTTGGGTGCTCGCGGCTGGACCTACTGCGCTGGGAGGACGCGCCACCCCACGGCGACGCCGCCGACTTCATCACCGAGCTGCGGCGCCGGGGCCTGCCCCGAGAGGAGATGGCCGCGGCGGTTGCGGCCCTGCCTCGGGTGCCGTTCACCGCCGTCGAAGATGGCCAACGCTGACGAGAAGATGGCCCAACCCCGAGAAAGGCCATCTTCGCTCCCTGATGGCCACCTTCGGGGAGGGCGGCCAGTCGGGATTCTGCTCAGCGAGGTCAAGCCTGAGGCGATCGACTGGCGCTGGCGGGGGCGGATCGCCCGCGGCAAGATCACGGTGCTCGATGGCGATCCTGGCCTCGGGAAGTCGGTCCTGGTCATCGACTGGGCCTCGCGGATGACTCGGGGCCTGCCCTGGCCCGATGGCGCGGCCTGCTCCTCCGCAGGGGTGGTGATCCTGTCAGCCGAGGATGGCTTGGCCGACACCATCCGGCCCCGCCTCGATGCGTGCGGTGCCGACGTGACCCGCGTGGTCGCCGTCCAAGCAGTTGGCGACGACGATCACTCTCCCGTCATCCCTGCCGACCTCGCCGCTGTCGAGGCTGCCATCGCTCGCGTGGGCGCGGGCCTACTCATCGTCGATCCCTTGATGGCCTACCTGGACGCCAATACGAACAGCTACCGGGACCAGGATGTCCGCCGTGCCCTGCGCCCCCTGGCCGAGCTGGCGGAACGTACTGGGGTCGCCGTGGTGGTGATCCGTCATCTCAACAAGGCTCCAGGTGGCCCCGCGATGTACCGCGGCGGCGGCAGCATCGGCATCATCGGCGCCGCCCGGATCGCCCTCCTCGTTGGCCGAGACCCGGACGACGAGGACCGTCGAGTGCTCGCGCCCCTGAAGGTCAACATCGGTCTGCAGCCACCAGCTCTGGCCTACCGGCTGGAGGAGGCGCCGAACGGCTCGGTTCGAGTGGCCTGGGAAGGGGAGTGCTCGCTCACCGCGGACCAGCTCCTCGCGGTCCCTGCGGATGAGGAGGAGCGGGGTGCCATCGTCGAGGCGTGTGAGTTCCTGACCGACTTCCTGGCCGCTGGACCGATGGCAGGCAAAACCCTATTAGCCGAGGCGCGGAAGGCTGGCATCGCCGAGCGCACCCTTCGGCGGGCAGCCGAGCGTCGCGGCGTCCGGCACCGGAAGCCGAGCATGGGCGGCGGCTGGATCTGGGAGCTTCCCGCCGAAGGTGGCCAAGCCCGCGGCAAGGTGGCCAACCCTGGGGCGTGGCCGCCTTCGACGGATGTTGGCCGCCTTCAGGCGACTGACAAAACCGGGGCCCCGGAAACCGCAGCCACGGGGGTTCTGATATGAGCGGGCCAGCCATGATCCTTGACCGTCTCCATGCCGCTGGGGTCACCGTCCAGGTGCGAGGAGACCGGCTCCTCCTCACCCCCGCCGACCGGGTGACCCCTGAGCTGGCGTCCCAAGCCCGAGCCTTCAAGGCCCGACTCATCGCCCATCTCACCTGGTCTAAGGAAGAGGCCGAGGCCGCCCTCGGCGCCTGTCTTGACCGCATCGGCCGGGCTTGTGTCCATGTCCCCGATGACGTCTCGGGTGATGTCGAGCTTGCCGACGTCGAGGAGGCGATCAACGTCGCCTTCGCCCGCGAGGATCATCGCGCCCTCGACGTCGCCCTCACGGAGCTCGAACGTCACTGTCGGGGCCAGTACGGCGCCCCTGCGCCTACCGCCGAACCTGGGAAGGCCGAGTCCGAGGGTGACCGGGGGGGAAGACTTGATGGCTTGCTCGAGAACGAGACGACCCACAGTAGCGGTGGCTAGCGGCTCCCCTACGCGCACGCGCGCGGGGCGAGGAGGGTGCGGGTGTCTGAACAGGTAGTGAGAACAGGCAGTAGGAACGGGTACCTGAACAGGTATCCGAACAAGGAGTGCACATGACTCAGCGGACACACCGCCCACCCAGCCGGCAGCGGTACCAGGCCACCCATCCCACCGTCACCCTGCACCTGAATCTCGCCACCGATGCCAGGCTCAAAGAGCTGATGCAGAAGACGAGCCTATCCCGTGCCCAGGTGGTGGAGGAGGCGCTGGGGCTGGTCGAGTCCAGGGTGGAGGAAGCGCAAGCAGCCTTCGACCGCGGCTACCAGCTGGGCTTCGCGGACGCGAGGGCTCGATTCGGCATCACCCCCCGCTGCGCATGGTGCGAGGGGGAGATGGAGGTGACACGGGGATCCGTGGCGGCGCAAGCGGCCACCGACTTCTTCGAGGCGGAGCTGTGGATCCACAGCGCCTGTCCCAGCGGGGAGCCGGTGGAGCAGCAGGTGGACCCGGAGTGGCTGCGCCGACACAGGCCCAAGGAGGGGGACGACTCGTAGACGGCGTGGCGACCCCCGTTACCGCTCGTTCGCGCCCTCGATGAGAGGCGGGAGCTTCTGCTGCAGCTCCTCGAGGCTTGCGACCCCGAAAGCCTCAAGGGCGACGGTGGTGAGCCGGTAGCGGTTGGGGCGCCGGCCCTGGCTGTCCCGGACAACGGTGAGGAAGCCCGCGTCGACCAAGCGGCCGAGCACGGTCTCGCAGCTCTCTCCGCGTAGCTCCTCCAGCTGGCGACGGGTGGCCTCGCGGTGCCAGCCGGTGTAGCTGAGGATGGCCACCGCCTCGTCGGAGAGGACGGCGCCGCGGCGCTCGCTGGTGATCCTCCCGAGAGCCCGCAGCGCCGACTGCGCCGCGGCTAGAGGGCCGCGAGGCGGACCTCGACTGTGTCCCTCGGTCAAGGGCGATGCCGCAGGCGGCCAGCCGGGGCGCCACGCCAGCCCTGACGGACCTACGCCGCGGACCACTTTGGGGGGACGCTGCCCTCGGTCCGCACCCGGAACACCACGACGCGGACGGTTCGGCTCTTCTCGCGGCGAGGGAACCTAGACTTCCCTGAGTGTCCGATCCTTCGCCAGCCCGTCGGGAACCCCTGACCGTCGCTCAACTGGAGGCCAGGCTCCCCGAGTTCGAGAGCGCGATCCGAGCCCAGGGTCTCCGGGAGAAGACCATCGCCTCGTACGTCGGCTACACCCGGTTCTTTCTGCGATGGCTTGCCGCCGATGGCACTCCCGAACGCTGGGTGGCCCAGCGGGACCGTCAGAGAACGCGGGGCGTCCTGGACGATCTTGCCCACCGGGTGGACGAACATGAGATCCGCGCTGCCCTCGATGCGTATCACGTGGCCACCAAGTCCGAGGCGGCGCTCGGTGCCCTGACGGCGGTCACCGGCGGGCCAGCCGACCTGGGTCGCGAGGATCACCGCGACGCTGTTCTCGCCTGGCTGTGGGCCTGGCGCTGCCGCCACCTCCGGCGTGAGGACCACGACCTGACCAGCCGTGCGCTGCGGGAGTGGTGGGAGGCCTTCTCGCCCCGCCTGCCACCGATCGCGGCC
Organism: Candidatus Dormiibacterota bacterium; assembly: GCA_003164475.1. The sequence continues at coordinate 6,681 of PLTL01000022.1, forward strand.
GACCTGCCATCCCTGGAGCAGGTCGATCTCCTCGAGGTGGAGCGGGCATATGACGCTCTGGCGGGCGCGGTGGCCGCGCGCTCGGGAGCCTCCTCGCGCCGTGCCGACCCGACCCTCGGGGACACGGCGGCCAGTGAAGTGCTGGTCGCGGTCCGTCCCCGGCTGTTTGTCTCCTGGCACCGCCCAGTGCGCGACGGATTGGGCTGGTGGGATGGGAGCGGTGCCCACTACGTCGAGCTGCTCTCCGCAGTCGGCGCGTCCCTGGCCGGGCTGGCCGGTCGCCTCGACACGGCCGCGACGGCGCTGCCCGCACGCCTCGGCCGGCCCGACATGTCGCCCGCGCAGATCGCCGACGCGTATCTGTGGGTGACGGTGACGCGCCGCCTAGAGCTCACCAGGGAATTCGGTCGACGCGCGACGGCAGCGCCCGCGGACTGATGGCTGCCCGCCTGACGTGCGTACGCGCCGGTCCCACAGCGCATGCACCGCCGCTCCAACCGCCTTCCAGCTGTGGGGGTGGACGGACCGAGTGCCCCTCCCACCTCGGCGCGTGAGCAGCCCGCTCACCGCAGCGAACGCCGCATGCAGCCTCGGTGTGGAGCTCCGGGTCGTCCAGCGCGCGCTACGCAAGGGCTACCTGCAGGGCGAGAAGCGGGGCAACGCCTGGCTGATCCCAGAGGCCGTCCTCGTGGAGCTCGCGTCCGTGGGCCCGGATCCCTTTGGAGGGACGGCGACGTCGCATCCGGCGGCGTGGATGCCCGGCTTCATCAGTGCCGCTGACGCCGCCCGCGAGTTGGGTGTCACCGCCGGTTACGTCGGGACCCTGGTCCGGCGTGGCCGTCTCGAGGCTCGGCGGGTGGGCGTATGGCTCGCCGTCAGCGAGGCGAGCGTAGCTCACTTTGCGGAGCGACGGAGACCTGTCGAGGAGGATCCGGCAAGCGGGGAGATCCGCACATTGATCCTGGATGGCACTTGCCCGTGGTGTGGTCGGACGAACCTTCTGGTTCCCGCCCGCCACGTGACCTCTCGCCACGGCATCGACCGCCGGGAGCTCCGCCGCCTCATGGGCGTGCGCGCCCGGACTCCCATCTGCGCTCCGGAACACACCGAGCGACGGCGCCAGCGCAACCTGCGTCCGGAGCGTCTCGCCCAGCTCCGCACCCTCATGCCGTGGAAGGAGACGACGGGAACCCGCCGGCCCGCCCCGACGACCCGCCCCTCCCTCTCTCGTCCGGTGCCCGACCTATCGTCGACGGATCCCCGACGCCGGCCGATCGACCTTCCCCAGAGGGAGCGCATCGCCTCCCGGCGGAAGGCCGGGCTGACCTTCCGGGCGATCGCCGATGAGGAGGGCGTGAGCGAGGTGACGGTGCTGCGGATCTGCTGCGGGCACCGCTGACGTAGCGGCGCGTCCGACCGCCCCGAGCCCGCGGTCTGACATCGAAGCCGCCCGTGCCGGAGCTGTCGCCGAACTTGACGACCCGACCTACGCGGCGAGCTATGCCGTCACGGTGCACCAGGTCCTCATCGCGGCCCGGGCCGTCCAGGAGGCGACGGCGCGCGAGCCGGACGGCCTGCCAGCGTCGGCGGTGCCGCTTCTCGACAGGCTCGGTTCCGCCGTCGGGGAGTGGCAAAGGCAACCTGACGCGGCCGCACGCTGGTGCGAGGAGGGCGGCCGTCCTGTCCTCATCCATCCCGCGGGAGCCCCTCCCCCAACCCCCGATCCCCCCTCCACGACTCCGCCGACTGCCCGGCGGAGCTCGGGCTCTCCGCCCTGGGATCTCTTCCATCCGGCGGCCGCGGGGCCCGGCGACAACTCGGGGAGCGCGGCGCGTGCGGACCGACCCGTGGCCAGCCGTTCTCGCCCCGAGGACGCCCCTCTCTGGGAGCCGGACCGGCCTCACGGCGTGAAGGCCGCGAAGCCGCTCACCGACGACGAGTGGCGCCGGCGCGACCAGCTCAACCGCGAAGGTGCAGAGCGGACCGCCCAGGAAAGGGAGCGACAGCGAGGCCCGCGCACTTCGCAGTAGGAAGGCAACCCTTGCGGGTATGCGTGGTATCCGCCGTCGAGTGAGAGCCGGTCGCAGGCACCGGCCCGATGGCGCTTGCGATCCCAAGTTCCTTTCTGCTGGCATCTGCACCGCGCCCGTCACCGAGCTGGCTGGCGCGTCCGGCACGCGCTCGGCGGGGCGGCTAACGTACAGGACAGTACCGGCAGACCTCTCTCAGGGAACTCTCCCGAAGCGTAAGGGGCTCCGATAGGCTGCCTCCAACTGCCAGGTATTCTATCCCCGCTCGCCAACGGCAGATGGGAACGGGAACATGAGAACGCGGTTTGTCTTTGATCGGGGATTGCTCCACGCCGTGCACCTCCGGGGGCTGACGATGGGGGAGCTCGCCGAGCGCGCAGACCTCTCCTCGGCCACGGTTTCGGCCGCGGTCCACGGTAAGCCTCTCAACATCCGCTCAGCGGTTAAGTTGGCCCGAACTCTAGCCGCCTGCCCTGTGATCGACGAGTTGGAACAGTGGGCTGCAGAGGAGGCTTGAGCCACCGCGAGGGGTTCCGCGAGCCTCTGAAGGCTAAGCGTTCAGGCCCGACTCACGGGCGCCATTCTCGCAACGGACGCAGATCTACTGAGCGCCACGCGCGCCGGCAACGCCAAGGGCGCAGAGCTGGAGGAAATCTTGCCTGAGGGCCGCACGGCGCCTAAACGAGCCGGAGGTGGAGAACGAAGTCGTAGCGGCGCGCGCCTTCGGACCCCGAGCTTCCATACAAAGATGTCGTCCGAGGCCAAGCACCGCGACGTCTTCCGTCTGAACGAGGCGCTGCGTCTGAGTGGAGATCTCCTCGATAAGACGTTCCTGGATTTGAAGCTTGTGCGCTGCTCGCTGCGCAAGGCGCGCGAACTTGGATAATCCCAACACACGTCCAACGGGGACATAGCCGACGCTCACTGTTACCTCGAACGGAAGCAGGTGATGCTCACAGACGGACCAAAGGTGTATGCCGCCCACGACTACTAACTGTCCCTCGGTGACCACGTCGAAGGTTACGTTTATCCGTCCCGCATCCTGATTGAGAAACTCAGTCCACCAGGCAGCCCACCGTCTCGGGGTCTCGCGCAGAGCTGGCGAGGACACGTCATAACCTAGAGTGTCGAGCAGGTCGCGACCC
>PLTL01000263.1 GCA_003164475.1 Candidatus Dormiibacterota bacterium
GCCCAGCAGCACCACCTCACCTTCAAAGAACGGTTGGCGGCCTTCCCGATCGTGGTGGAGCAGCTCTCCCGGATGCGCTCCGATGAGGAGGCCAGAGCAGTCCTGGCGGGGCTGGCGGCGGGGACCGTGGACATCGTGATCGGGACCCACCGGCTCCTCCAGCGGGACGTCCGTTTCAGGAACCTCGGGCTGGTGGTGCTGGATGAGGAGCAGCGCTTTGGGGTGCTGCAGAAGGAGCGGCTCAAGCAGCTCCGAACCGCGGTCGACGTGCTCTCCCTCTCAGCCACTCCGATCCCGCGGACCCTGCACATGGCCCTGGCCGGGATCCGTGACCTCTCGGTGGTTCGCACCCCTCCCGAGGGCCGGCTGCCCATCCGCACCTATGTGACCGCCAAGGAGGAGGGCCTGGTCCAGGACGTGATCCGCCGGGAGCTCGCCCGTCGGGGCCAGGTCTACTACGTCCACAACCGGGTCCAAACCATCCAGCGGGAGCTGGACTGGCTGCGGGAACTGGTCCCCGAGGCCCGGGTGGCGCTGGCCCACGGTCAGATGGATGACGGAGCCCTGGCCAGGGTCATGGTGGCCTTCATGGCGGGGGAGGTCGATGTGCTCTGCTGCACCACCATCATCGAGAACGGCCTGGACATCCCCAACGCCAACACCCTGGTGGTCGACGACGCCTCGCGGATGGGGCTCTCCCAGCTCTACCAGTTGCGGGGTAGGGTGGGTCGCTCGGGGCAGCGGGCCTACGCCTATTTCCTCTATGACCCGCTCCGCTCCCCGACCGAGCGGGCCGACAAGCGCCTGGACGTGGTGGCGGATCTCCAGGACCTGGGATCGGGGTTCGCCCTGGCCCTCAAGGACCTGGAGATCAGAGGTGCCGGCAATGTCCTGGGCGAGGCCCAGCACGGCGACATCGCCGCCGTGGGTCTGGAGACGTACAACCACCTGCTCCGCCAGGCGGTGCTCGCGGCGCAGGGCCAGGAACTGGTGGAGTCCCCCGCCCAGGTGTCGGTGAGCCTGCCCCTAGCCGCTCTGCTGCCTCCCGAGTATGTCCCCGACGAGCGGCTGCGGCTGCGCATCTACCAGCAGCTGGCCGGGGCCACCAGCGAGCGGGAGCTGGATGAGAGCGCCCGCAACCTGCGCCAGCGTTTTGGTCCCCGGCCGGAGCAGCTGGAGAATCTCCTCCTGGCGCTCCGGGTCCGGCTTCTGGCGGCGGCCGTGGGGGCCCAGGGGGTGGAGACCGACCGTGGCGATGTGCTGGTGACGTTCGAGCCTGGCCACGGTCTGCCCTTGCGGGAGATGCTGGGCTTGGGCCAGGGCCTGGAGCCAGGCCAGAACCGGTTCCGGCTGCGGCTGGGATTGATTGGGGACGCCTGGCCTGACCTCCTCATTTCCACCCTGCGGCGGCTGGCGGTGGTGCGCTCGCAGCTGGCGGCCCAGGTGGCCAGCGCATGACTGACCAGGACCTGGAGCACCTGCGCCGCCTCTTCGAGGTGATGGAGAGGCTGCGGGCGCCTGGGGGCTGCCCCTGGGACCGGGTCCAGACCCACTCGACCCTGATTCCCTTCCTGCTCGAGGAAACCTACGAGACCATCCAGGCGATCGAGGAGGACGACCCCGAGGAGCTGGCCGAGGAGCTGGGGGACCTCCTGGTGGAGGTGGCCATGCACGCAGCCATCGCGCTCGAGGCGGGCACCTTCGACATCGGGACGGTGGCCAGGCGCGCCACCGAGAAGATGGTTGGCCGCCACCCCCAGGTCTTCAGCACCACCGAGGTCTCCGGGGTCGAGCAGGTGCTGAGCAACTGGGAGGAGTTGAAGCGGCAGGAGAAACCTCAGCGGGGGTCGGCTCTGGACGGCATCCCGCGCTCCCTGCCCGCCCTGGCGCTGGCCGACTCGATCCAGCGCCGCCAGCAGCGAGCCGGCTCCGCGTCGTCACCGGGCCAGGCCGACCCGGCGGTGGCGGTGGCCGACTCTCTGAGGGCTCTGGCCGCCGCCACCCATGTGGCTGATGACACCGCGGCTTCGGATCGGCTCATCGGCGAGCTGCTCTTTGCCGTGGTGGCGCTGGCCCGGCAGCGGGGGGTAGACCCAGAGGGTGCGCTGCGCCGGACCGCCGAGGCCTGGCGTAGGGCGCTGCGCCAGCGGGAGGTTGCGGCTCGGGCTGACGCCGAGGCGGAGGACGGGGCCGGGGGCCCCAAGGCCGCCGGCTAGCAACCCGCCCCTGCTTGCCTGACGCCGCGCCTATACTCTCGGGGACGAGCTGGCCGATGAGCCTGCTGTCTGCCCCATCACACCCCATCCCACGTTGAACCATGATCGAGCGGGCGGCGATGGCCCTGTGTCTGGGCTGATCCGGGAGCTGCGGATCCGTTGGAAGCTGTTCCGGCGTGGCCACACTCTGGGCCGGCGGCACTTGGTGCTGCTGATCGTGGCGGTGGCGGCCATCTGGGTCGGCGCCAGCCTCTACCACGGCCTCGGCAGCGATGCCGCCCTGCACCGCCAGCTGGGGCGGCTGGAGGTCCAGTCGCAGGCCATCGAGCGGCAGGTCCAGGCCCAGCGGGAGGAGCTCAGCTCCGCGCCCTCGTTGGCCGCCCAGGCGGAGATCGCCCGCTCCCAGGGCTTGTCGGAAGCGGGCGAGCAGGTCTATGTCCTGGAGAGCCCGGTGGAGGCGGCTGGTCCGGTAGCAATTCAGCAGGCCACGTCCGAGGTCGGACAGACGGCTCAATCCGTCGTCCAGACCCTGCTCGGGGTGCCCTGAGCGCCGCCGCGCTGGGGTCGCGGTAGTTCGCGCCACGATCGATGACGGCCGGCTGGGATCCGTCGGCAGCTCCGCCGTGCGGCGGTATCGGCGGGCACCGGCCGGGTTCCCTTGACCTACTGCCGGCGGTGCTTGGGAGTGTCGTCAACCACGTCGGCTGGTGGCTCCGGCGGGTCGCCGGGCGGGGGCGGGCCTCGCCCGGCGAGATCAGGGTGAGATCGGCCAGGGGGGACACCCGCCGGACACCTTGACCCTTCGCCCCTCGCGCAATAAGATGCCATCGTCTTAGGGAGGTGTTGCGGGGAGCGCGCACCCGTCCGCACGCGCCCAAGGCGGAAAGAGAAGTTCGGGGTGCGGGAGGAAGGTATGGACGACTACAAACCGTTCCACGGCGAGGGGCGCAACATGGGACCCCTTCGGGGGCTCTGGGGAGAGCTCTCGGCGGAGTTCTTTGGCACCTTTGTTCTTATCGCCCTCGGCGACGGCGTGGTGGCCATGGCCGTCGCGGCTCTGCCTGGGTCCGGACGCTCGTCCGCTCCCAACATCATCTGGCAGGGGGTCGGCGGCTGGACGCTGATCACTTTCGGATGGGCATTCGCAGTCATGGTCGGCGTCTACGTGTCGGGCGGCATCAGCGGTGGCCACATCAATCCGGCGGTAACCCTGGCCCTGGCGGTCCGGCGGCGGTTCCCCTGGAACAAGGTCCTGCCCTACTGGGTCGCCCAGGTGGTAGGCGCGTTCTTCGGAGCGGGCCTCGTGTACTGGGTCTACAACAGCGCCATCCAGGCGGCCAACGTCGCTCTCAAGCTGACGCCCAAGCAGGGCAACGCACTAGCCACCTACTCCATATTCGCGACCTTCCCGGCCTCGTACTTCCACGGGACGGTCGGAGGTCCGTTCGTAGACGAGGCAGTTGGCACCGCGCTGCTCCTGATTGGCGTCTTCGCCGTCAGCGACGCCCGGAACCTCAACCCAGGGTCCAACCTGGCGCCGCTCATCGTCGGCTTCATCGTCTTCGCGGTCGGCACCTCGTTCGGAGCCAACACCGGTTACGCGATCAACCCTGCCCGTGACTTCGGGCCGCGGCTGTTCGCCTTCCTCTTCGGTGGGTTTGGCAAGGTGGCTCTGCCCGGGACCTACAACATGCCGGGGTTCCACTTCACCAACTACTTCTGGATTCCGATCGTTGGGCCGCTGGTCGGAGGCATAATCGGCGCTGCCCTGTACGACTTCTTCATCGGCGACGTGCTTCACGCGATCAAGCGGGGCACCGGCGAGACTGACGAGATTGCCACTCCTGCCGGCCGCGGCGAGCCCAACATCCAGCCTGGTCAGTGACCTAAGGAAAGTCAGCTATGAAGAAGCTGATCAACGGCCCTGAGGACGTCGTCCGCGAGGAGCTTCAGGGCATCGAAGAGGCCCATGGGGACCGTGTTCGGGTCTCCTACGACCCCAATTACATAGTGCGCAAGGATGCGCCGGTTCAGAACAAGGCCGCGATCATCTCCGGTGGAGGGTCGGGCCACGAGCCGATGCACGGTGGATTCGTGGGGATGGGCATGCTCGACGCGGCCTGCCCGGGTGAGGTCTTCACCTCGCCGACTCCCGACCAGATCCTGGAGGCCACCAAGGCGGTCAGCGGCGGCGCCGGGGTGCTCCACATCGTCAAGAACTACACCGNNACATCCTCAACTTCGAGATGGCCGCCGACCTGGCTCGGGGCGAAGGCATCGAGGTCGAGGCGGTGGTCATCGATGATGACGTGGCGGTGAAGGACAGCCTCTACACGGCCGGGCGGCGGGGCGTCGGCGCCACCGTTCTGGCTGAGAAGATTTGCGGCGCGGCGGCTGAGGGGGGGGCCTCGCTGAGGCAGGTTGCCGACCTCTGCCGCAAGGTCAACGCCAATGGGCGGAGCATGGGGATGGCGCTCACCTCCTGCACCGTTCCGGCGGCCGGCANNGCATCGGCATCCACGGTGAGCCGGGACGGGAGCGGCGCAAGCTGGCAACCGCCGACGAGATCGTGGAGATGCTGGCCCAGCCGATCGTGGACGACCTTCCCTATGGTCCGGGCGACAAGGTCCTGGCCTTCGTCAACGGCATGGGCGGCACGCCGCTCATCGAGCTCTACGTCGCGTACCACGCGCTCTACAAGTACCTGCATGGTCGCGGCATCACCATCGAGCGCAACCTGATCGGCCCCTACATCACCTCGCTGGAGATGGCGGGCTGTTCGATCACCCTGCTCAAGCTCGACGATGAGACCAGACGTCTCTGGGACGCTCCGGTCAACACGCCGGGACTGCGGTGGGGAGTCTGAGCGAGGAGACCAGAGAGACCAACATGGAGACCGAGCCGAAGCGATGAAGGGAGCCTGAGGGGATGGCGATAACGGCCGAGCAGACGCTCGGTTTCATCCACCAATTTGGTGATTCCATCGCCGCCCAGAAGGACTACCTGACGGAGCTCGACTCCAAGATCGGCGACGGGGATCACGGCATCAACATGAACCGGGGAATGAAGGCGGTGTTGGCCAAGCTCGATGGGGCCACCCCGCAAGACATCTCCGCGATCTACAAGATGGTGGCGATGACGTTGATTTCAACCGTGGGGGGGGCCAGTGGCCCCCTCTACGGCACCATCTTCCTGCAGCTGGGGGCGGCCACCCAGGGCAAGTCGGAGCTCTCGGTCGAGGACTGGAGCACGGCGCTCACCGCCGCGGTTCACGCGGTCGAGGCCCGCGGCAAAGCGGTGCTCCAAGACAAGACCATGATCGACGCCCTGGAGCCGGCGATATCGGCCCTGCAGGAGGCGGTCGGCGACGGCGACGACCTGGAGACCGCTCTCGGCCGCGCGGAGGCGGCCGCTGAGGCAGGCATGAAGGCGACGATCCCATTGGTGGCCAGGCGGGGGAGGGCCAGCTACCTGGGGGAGCGCAGCGCCGGGCACCAAGATCCGGGAGCGACATCTTCCTGGCTTCTCATGGGTGCTGCGCACCGGGCCTTCGGCGACTCTCAGGTTTAGCTATCCCGGTACGTGGGTACTTAATCCTATTGAGGATCAGTAAGCAGCACTGAGAAGCGGAGGAGGACCAGCCCATGGCCAAGTATGTGGGTGCTCTAGATCAGGGCACGACCAGCACCAGGTTCATGATCTTTGATCATTCGGGCACCGTGGTGGCCGTCGACCAGAAAGAGCACGAGCAGATCTACCCCAAGCCCGGTTGGGTCGAGCACAATCCCGAGGAGATCTGGGCACGCTGTCAGGACGTGATCAAGGGCGCCTTGGAGAAGGCCGGTTGCTCGGCCTCGGACCTGGCTGCCATCGGAGTCACCAACCAGCGCGAGACGGCTGTGGTCTGGGAGAAGGCCACCGGCAAGCCCGTCTACAACGCCATCGTCTG
>PLTL01000056.1 GCA_003164475.1 Candidatus Dormiibacterota bacterium
AGTGGATAGAGCAGAGGTTTCCTAAGTCTCGTAAGGCGGGCCGCGGGGGGTCGTTTCGAACTCGGGAAGGCCGCTCAGAACTGCCGTCTGCCGCCTTCTTGTTGGTACGGCTGTGGGTATAAGGGGCAGTAGACGCCTAGGCTTCTGTCCTGTGTCGGCGGTGGGGTCAGCGGGGAACCCTGAGGGCGGGAAGCGGCGGGGCGCTCGTTCCGTCCCGCTCGGGTCGCCCACTCCCACAGTCCAGCGGGGTGACATACGGGCATCCCAGGGTGCGTCACCTGGGAGGAGGGGGTTCGATTCGATCCCGTGTGCGCACGCCTGGGACGATCTTGCGAGAGCTTGATCTACTGTGAACAATTGTGGTGCGTTGTGATACGATGCTCGAAAAGGCGTGGTGATCTCCCTGGTGCAGGTGTTTACAGCAGATCTCAGCGAGGCGCGCAACGTGGCAAGGATCCGTATCATCGAGATCGAGGGCGACGCGGCAGAGTTGGCCGGGATCGACATTGAGCGGTTGCTCAAAGACCACGCCGCAGTTCGGACTGACGGTGGGCATGTGGCGGGAGGCCAGGAGCAGAAGAGCGCCATACCTTCCGAGATCCGCAAATACATCGAGCGGAAGGCTAACCAGCGCGAGCACGACTTCTTTATCCGATTCGTCTCGACCGTCCTCGGGTGGAACGCAGTCCGCGCGGAGCTCAGCGCCGGCATAGGGCGGGACGGTGATCCACGCTCGGTCGTGGTTCGCCGGCTGCCCCAGCACAAGGGGGCGTTCGCTCTCGTCAACCCACGGCTCGGACGGGTGACCTTTCGGTTGCCGTCGAGCGCGGCGGCGCAGTCTCCTGTGGCGGTCGCGGTCCCCGCGGGGCGGATGTACGGAGTGCGGATCCCGCTGACATCCGAGGAAGCTCTGGACGCCGCTCTTGAGCTGGCGCAACAGGCATACGCGGGGGCCGTCCGGGCAACCTAGGAGGCCAGGCCATCGCCCGCCGAACGCGCCCAATCCGGCAGAAGGTGGGACAACCTGGTGGTGGCGGGATGAACCGCCAGATGCGCGGCCGGGTGGGCAGGCCTATGGCGAACAGGTGTATGACACTTCACCATGGACACGCGTAACCAACGCGCCAGACGCGACGCCCGAGCCTGGACCTTCAGTCGACGGGAGATCGTTACCTCGATCATCTCCGGGATCGTCGTCTGGGTCCTGTCCTGGCTCGCTGGTCTTGGTGGCCCCATGATCGGACTACTCATCGGAATTGGGGCAGCCATCCTCGTTGCAATCCTCCTTCCCGCTGGTGCGTACGGGCTCTCTTGGCTGACGGCAGTCGGTCGCATCCATGGCGAGGAGTTGGCCTCTATCCACGGAGAGATCGCGGAACTGCGGGGTCGGCTTGCGCAGCGTCAGGAGAATACGGAAGCGATCGGACGCATCAAGGCGTTGCGTTCCATGGCCGATGTCCTTGGCGTCCGGGTCCAGCCTTGGGGGGTGCTCCCCGAGGGATTGGACAAGGAAGTCGACGCTTGGATCGGAAGCGTCAGCGAAGCGTTAGCCCCTTGGCCCGAAGTGAGGGCACAGTTCGACGGAGTGTCAGATGAGAACGCCGCCGTTTCCGCCGTCCTCAAGCGAACCCGCTTACCGTCCGGTTCTCTCAACGTAAGACGGCGCTAGACGCCATCATCAAGCACCTGTCCCAGATTCAGGGGGCATCGTCGTGACGCCCTGGTGCTCGGAGGTGATCCCGCATCCGAGGGATCAGGGTGTCCCGAAGGTAGTCGCGGATGTTCCAACCCCGGGACTCACGCGAGACCGCCGTCGAGAATCGCGTACAGATCCAGGATGGACAGGCGCAAGGTGAACGGCTCTGGTCAGGCGGCGGCGGCAAGTAAGTGAGTCGGGTGCGGACGATGAAGTCGACGGTCAAGGTCAGGTCCGAATGCGGCGTGCCATATCGGTCGGGAAGACGGACCTCAGCGATAGCTTTGACTGGATGGGGAACCTCCTCCCCCGGCGCAGCCTTCCCGCGCCTGCAGAAGCCCGGCCTCCCGTCGAGCCCCGCCCCTCCGCCAACCCCGCGGCGCATGGGTCCCTACGGCGGGCCGAGCGGCAGTAGACTGGGGACACCTGTTCGCTTCCCTTGAGGTACCCCACAGTGGCCTCGAACGTCATCCGCCCGAACCGTATCCGCAGCGCTCCGGTTACCGCGCTGCCCATGGTCCCGTTGGTCATGAGCACGCCGATCGCTCAGGCTCGCCGGAGGGCCGCCCCAACCGCCGTCCTCGGCGCTCCCTACTACTTCGCAACCGTCCGCCCTCGGGCGCGCACCACGGTGACCGCGATGTCGAGCGTGGTGGAATTCCACAGCACGACGCCCAGCCCACGTACCGGCGGCGAGTTTGCCAGCCGCGCCCTGCGGTTGGCGCTGTCCGTCGCGTGCGACGCGCTCGACAACCATCTCGCCGAGCAACGGCAGGCAGCACCTCCGCGGACGTATCCCTACTGACCCGGGTCTAGGGCTCGCCCTGAGGTCCGGCCGTACCTACTGCAACTTCCTGCCGTACTTCGAGTTGGGCTGCGACCAACATGAGCTCGTCCTCGGCCTGAGGGTCAGTCGACGTCGTCAATCCGGCGCCGTTGATTCGCCGACAGTGCCAGCGGCCGTCGTCGTAGGCGGCGGGGGCAGATACGTCCGCCCGACCACCCTCCTAGGGTCGACATCCCCAGCACGACGGCGCTCCTGCGTCGCACGCAGGTGCTCAGTGCGAGCAAGTCCCCGGTCGACCATCCCGCGCACCACCCCCAGATGATCCGTGACAGTCTCCAGGCTCCACTTCAGCCGAGCATCGCCATATCGAGCGGCACTGCGCTGCTGGCGCAGCCACGTGAAGGTGTCTGCTTCGGCGTCTGCTCCATTGCCGAGCGCCGTGAAGTCACGCCACCACTGCTCGCGTGCGCCATGATCGCGCGGTCCACTGATTCCCAGCATGGTGATCTCAGCCATCACCACCAGCTCCGCGGCGGCCCACCCAGTCTCAATTGCGACCGCGAGTCGGCCCTCTCTCGCGGCCTCCGACGCCGTCTCAATGAAGTCTTCCGCCCTCTT
>PLTL01000189.1 GCA_003164475.1 Candidatus Dormiibacterota bacterium
CACCGCGGCGTCGCCGGCGTCGACCAGGATCAGCACCCCGAGGTGGACGCGGCCCACAGGCCCCGAGTCGTCCTTGATCAGCCCCACCGCCCGGGCGGTCAGCTCCCGGTCGCAGACGACCTCCTCGCGCCATTCCCGCCGGCAGCCGGTGAGCCAGGCCTCGCCAGGCAGCCCATCCTCGGCGTTGATGTGGCCCCCCACCCCCAGGGTGACCTGTCCGCGGAGCCGCGGCTCGCTCCCGGCCCGGAGCCGGCGCATGGCGAGGACCCGGTCGCCGCTCCTGACCACCAAGTGGGGGATCACCTGCTGCCACGCGGGCTGGCTCTCCACCTCCGCCCGGGGCCGAAACTCGCCGCTCTGCCCCACCAGCTGGAGGAGCTCAGCGACGCCCCCCAGGCGCAGGCCGTTCCAGGCCCCGTCCGGCAGGGCCAGGCCCCGCGGGACCACCAGCACCAGTTCACGCCCAGCGGCCCGGGCCACCACCGGCACCAGGACTCCGGAGGGAGGCATTGGGGAAGGATAGGTGGCCTGGCGGTAGGCTGGTAGAAGTGGCCCCCGAACTCATCGGCATCGTCGGAGCCGGCCCCGCCGGAGGCCGGGCCGCCGGCTCCCTGCGAGAGCGAGGCTTCGAGGGGCGGCTGGTGCTGCTGGGCGACGAGCTCGAGCCCCCCTACGAGCGCCCGCCGCTCTCCAAGGCCTACCTCACCGGCGAGCTGCCCCGGCGCAAGCTCTGGCTTCGCGGCCCCGAGTTCTACGCCGAGCACGGCATCGAGTGGCGCCCAGGCATCCGGGCCGCATCCCTGGAGGTCGGCCCAGGCCGGCTCCGGCTCTCCGACGGGGAGCCGCTCGACTTCGACCGGCTCCTGCTGGCCACCGGATCCAGGCCGCGCCGGGTCGAGCTTCCCGGCGCCGGGCTTCCCGGGGTCCTCACCTACCGGGACGTCAGCGACGCCGATCAGCTGAGGGCGGCACTGCTGCTGCGGCCCCGGGTCCTGGTGCTGGGCGGGGGCTTCCTGGGCTCGGAGCTGGCCGCGACGGCCCGGAGGCTGGACTGCGAGGTGACCGTCGTGGAGACGGCGGGGTCGCTCCTGGCCCCGCTCGGCGCCGAAGCGAGCGGCTTCTGCGCGGGGCTGCACCGCCAGGCCGGTGTGGATCTGCGACTCCACGAGACCGTCTGCCGGTTCGAGGGCGGCGCCCGGCTGGAGGAGGCGGTCCTGGGCGGCGGTGAGACCCTCCCCTGCGACCTTGCCCTGATCTGCGTCGGGGCCGAACCGAACTCGGGGCTGGCCCAGCAGGCAGGGCTCGCCACCGACCCCGGCGTGGTCGTGGACGGGCGCTGTCAGGCGGCCGGAACCGCCGTCTTCGCGGCCGGTGACGTCGCCTCCTGGTGGAGCCGGCGCTGGCACCGCCGGCTGCGGCTGGAGCACCACGACAACGCCCTGCAGCAGGGGACCTTCGTGGCCGGTGCCCTCCTCGGCGAGGCCGGCGACTACGATCCCATCCCCTACTTCTGGAGCGAGCAGTACGACGCCATCGTCCAGCAGGTGGGGCTGCTGGGACCGGCCGGCGCGACGGTGCTGCGGGGCGACCCCCGGTCGGGCAGCTTCTCCGTGTTCCATCTCGAGGGGGCGCGGCTCGGCGGCTGCGTCGCGGTTAACCGCTTCCCCGACCTCTCCGCGGCCCGGCGCCTGATCGCGTCCGGGGCACCGGTCCCCGCGGACGTGCTCCGCGACCCCACCATCGACCTGCGGGACTGGTCGCGGGGGGCCGCCGAGGCGGCGGGCTCCCCCTAGCCTGGATCCGGCGCCCAGCCCAGGCGCCGCCGGGCAATCGCTATCGCCGCCGGGTTGTCATCCACCAGGAGGTAGCGGCGGCCCAGCGCCCTGGCCGCGACCCCGGTGGTGCCACTGCCACAGTAGAAGTCGGCCACCAGGTCGCCGGGGCAGCTGGAGGCCCGCACGATGCGCTCCAGGAGAGGGAGCGGCTTCTGGGTGGGGTAGCCAGTCCTCTCGGCGCTGCCGGTGGGCACGATCGTCATCCACCAGGTGTCGGTGGGCAGCTTGCCCCGCGCCGCCTTCTCNNAGGCCCAGATGATCTCGTTGAGGAACCGCTCCGGCCCGAAGACGTCGTCCAGCAGGAGCCGGGCGTGATGGCTTGCCCGGTAGTCGAGGTGGAGGTAGATCGAGCCCCGTTCCCCGAGCACCCGGTGGATCTCCACCAGCCGCTGACGCAGGGCCTCAAGGTGAGCCTGGCCGTCGAGCCGGTCGTGGTAGCTGGGACCCGAGGTCACCTGGAACTGGTACTCGCGGCCCCCGAAGCCCCGACGCCGCCCCTCCCCCGCCCCGGTACGGATCGACTCCAGACGGCGGTCCCGTCCGGTGCCGAAGGGGGGGTCGATGTAGACGAGGTCGACACAGCCGTCCGGCAGCTCCTGGAGGACCTTGAGGTTGTCGGCGAGCACCACCTCACCTCTCAGAGACTCCGGGCTCAGGCCGGCGTCAGCTCCGCCATCCCCGTTCCCGCCGTCCACTGCCTGCAACTCCGCCATGATCCCATCCGGCCGGGGTTGCCGGGGGGCGGTCCCAAAGAGCTGGCCGTCCCAGCTCTTTGGGACACGATGTCCATAGGCGTCAGGGCCGGTTGCTCGGAACAGCCGATGCGTTCGCCACATCTTGTCCGTAAGATCGGCCATAGTGACTGATAGTAGGCAGACGGCGGTGCGGGTGGCCATCACGGGAATGGGAATGGTCACGCCGATCGGGACCGGGGTGGAGGCGGTCTGGGACAGTCTGACCCAGGGTAGGTCCGGAGTCGGCACCATCACCCAGTTCGACGCCTCCGACTATCCCACCCGGATCGCCGGGGAGGTCCGCGACTTCGACCCCGAGCTCTACATGGACCGCAAGACCGCCCGCCACGTGGCCCGCT
>PLTL01000395.1 GCA_003164475.1 Candidatus Dormiibacterota bacterium
GTGGGTGATCATCGACACCATTGCCCAGCCCGCGGGGGCCCCCCCACTTACCTTGGGTGACATTGCCGTCCTCGTGGTCGCCCTTCTCCTGATGGGCGGGCTCATCCTGGTTGCGTCCCTCCGCCTGACACAGTCCAGAGCGCGTCCCAGGGTCATTCTCCTGATGCTGGAGAGCACCGTGCTCATTGGTTTGTTGGCCTACATCGGCATTGCGGCGGAGATCACCGCTCCCTTGGCTCTGGCGATCACCGTGTGCCTGTTGCTTCCCGGAGGGCGACGCCCCATCAGGGAGCGCGGTCAGGTCCGGGAGACCTCTCACTGACAACCGGCGCCCCCAGCGTGCTGGCCTCTGTGCGAGCCCGGATGCTGAGGACCGAACCGGAAGGGTGCGGGTGCACTCGCGAGAGGGCGTGGCCGTCACCTGCTGGTATTCTGCTCGCGCGACCATGGAGACGACCGCGACCTTCCAGTCAGCTGCTCTCACCGCACTCGCCGGCTTGAGCGCGACTGGACCCATCGACCTGCGGACCGTGAGCTTGTCACCAGGCCGAGCCGTGTTTGCCGCTTCGTCGGTGCTGAAAGGGGTGTTCATCAAGGTCTATGACGATGCCGGGCCCTTGAGCGCGGAGGTTTGCAACCTTGAAGTCGCTGCTCGTGCCGGCCTCCCCACGCCACGGGCTCTCCGCTTCATTGACGAATCCACACCGGCCGTCCTGGTGATGACCGCGATAGCCGGCCGCCGCATTCGCGCATCCGATCCGGCTGACACCTGGCGCGAGCTCGGGGCCGTGGTTCGGCGCATCGGCAAGATCGAGATGCCGCCCGATCCTTCCATGCCTCCCTGGGCCGCGCTCGTCGTGGGCAGGCTGCGACGTGAGCTTGATCAATGGGTGGAGCTCGAGCTGACGACACGGGACGCCGCGGCGACCCTGGTGGATGCTTTGGAAGCCATGGGGCCCACCCTGGCGACCCGACCGCTCACGTTCACGCACAACGACCTGCAGGCTGATCACGTGCTTGTCGATCCTTCGTCTGGCCGGCTGCTCGGCCTGGTGGACTTCGCCGATGCGCGAACGGCCGATCCTCTCCTCGACCTCGCTGTCGTCTCCATGGACGATGGCGCGCCAACCGATGAACTTCTCGCAGGCTTTGGCGATACCGGCCCGCATGGTGAGGATCTGATTCCTTGGTACCGACTCGTCAAGCGGATCGGTGCCGCCAACTGGCTTCAAAACCAGGGTCTGACGGAGAGGGCACACGTTGAGGTGGCCGCGGGGCAGAAGCTTGTTCAGGCCTTCCTGATCGGCAGACACGGGTAACCCACAGCGCAAAGGAGAAGCCCCTCGCCCGGGCGAAGAGTGGGGCTTCTCGGCACCCTTCGGTGGTGCGCCGCGCCGACCACCCAGTGCTTGGCCATCTTCCGCAGGCTGAGAACCTCGACCCAGTCCTAGATCGCCTCGAACGACGTTCCCCAACACTAGGCCACCCGAGTGTTGCCTCGTCACACCACACAGCGGCAACATGAGAAACCCGTGAGGGTGCGGTTTATGCTTGGGCTACGCGTCGCGCCATCGGGGCGGCTCGTCCAGCCATCTGCCGCTGGGTCGCCGACCGTGACCACGCAAGGAGTTACTGATGACCGTCGTCGTCGCCGGTGGTGAGCGCATCGACAATCACGCTGGCCTCGTCTGGTCGGTGGCCGCGCACCGAACGGTGGTGGAGCCCGTTCGGCGTGGGTGAGATAACTCCCGTCCTGCCTCCCGTTCCCGGCCCAGTGCGAACGATCGCCGGGGACCGGCGGATCCGGTTGGTCTGGGGCAACCCACAGGGCGGGCTCACCTACGAGCTGGGGGCGGCCTCGGAGCGGTGCTTCGTCAAGTGGGCACCTCGGGGCGCGCCGATCGACCTCGCCCGGGAGGCAGCACGGTTCACCTGGGCGGGTGCTTTCATCCCCGTCCCCCACGTGCTGGAGCAGGGCGAAGATGGCGACGGATTTTGGATGGTGACCACGCCGGTGCCGGGGGAAAGCGCGGTGAGCCCGCGCTGGAGCGCTGACCCGGCCCGAGCCGTGAGCGCTATCGGGCGCGGGCTGAGGGCCTTGCACGACGCTCTTCCCGTGAAGCCCTGCCCCTTCTCCTTGTCGGCGGAGAACCGGGTCAGGGCGATCCGACGGGAGAACGCCGAGGGGAGGCTTGACCCAGCGGGCTGGAACGAGGCCCACCGCCACCTGGGAGTCGAGCGGGCCCTCGACCTCTTGTCCGCGATCCCACCCATAGACCAGTTGGTCGTCTGCCACGGCGACGCCTGCGCTCCCAACACGCTCATCGGGAACGATGGCGTCTTCTCGGGCCATGTCGACCTCGGCTCGATGGGCGTCGGCGACCGATGGGCCGACCTGGCCGTGGCCACTTGGAGCGCCGGGTGGAATTACGGGACGGACTGGGAGGAGCCCCTACTGGTCGCGTACGGGGTTGCGCCTGACCTTGAGCGCACTCGCTACTACCGACTGCTCTACGACCTCGCGCCGCGCCAGCCCCCTTCTGACGCGACACGGCCCATCTGAGTTGAGATCTCGTTACCGGCGAGTTCGACGTTGAGCATCGGGACGGCCTCCTCGCTCTCGCCCTGACCAAGGTCTGGCTCACCTACCTCAGCCGGTTTCCGTAAGCTCTCACCACAGATCGTGATCTGGGTCCTACATGGGTCTCATGTCCAGTTCGCTGCGGTGATGATCTCGCGTGCGATGTCGGTGACTTCCCGGCCGTCAGTGGGGATGCGGATGACCCAGGCGGGTGCCGTGCTATCGAGATAGCTGGCCATTTTCGCGCTGCGGGCCAGATGCGGGTGGAGTTGGCTGCCGATCTCGCGGGCGCTGAGGCGGTGCCGAGTGGTGGTGTCGTCGGCCGTCAGCAGGATTGCGGTGATGCGTGGTGTGCCGCCCATGGCGCGGGCGATGAGATCGGGCTCCAGGACGGACACCGTGTTTACGTAGATCAGCCGTCGACAGCCCACGGCGGCGTAGTTGCGCCACAGGGCGGCGAGATTATCCTCCGTGATCTTTGTGCGGGCCGGGTCGTCTGGCGGTGCGGGGTGCACCTGGTCCAGGTTGTCGCCCTCGACCAGGGCGTGGGCGATCTGGGCTGCCCGTAGTTGTGCCGAGACCTCCCAG
>PLTL01000017.1 GCA_003164475.1 Candidatus Dormiibacterota bacterium
CCTGGGTTATCACCGAAACCTGGACCCCGATGTGGGTGGCTTCGGCGACCACCGGACCCGAGAGCGCGAGCACCAGGGCCGCGGGCAGGAGGGTGATGAGCGGAGCCAGCAGAGCCCGGAAGGCGACCAGAAGGAGAGCGATGATGAACACCACCGAGAAGAGCTGGGTCAGGTTCTGGGAGCGCTTCGATGACTGCTGGCTATCGATGATCGTGGGCAGTTCACCGGTCAGGTAGAAGCTGAGTCCCGGCACGCTGGCAGCCTTGAAGTCCGAGCGGATCAAGTTCACCAGATGGGGGCCGCCGCCACCTCCGAACGCCGGTACCCCCGCCTCGATGAGTGCCTGACGTGCCTGGCCGTTCGGCGAGGTTCCCAGGTCGCGGACCAACCGCACCCGGGGCAGGGCCCGCAGCTTGGTCTCGAAGGCGGTGATCGCCTGCTGGTCGGCCTGGGTCAGGGGCCCAGCGGAGGTGGACGCGACCAGAGTCGCCGCCGCCAGCTTGGAGTTCTGGAAGGGGCCGGCAAGCTGGGCCGCCTTCGTACTCGGGGCGGTGGCGGGCAGAAAGGCAGAGTTGGTGTCCTTGGTGACCGAGGCCAGGGATGGCAGCAGGTGGACGCAGATCACCGCCACCACCAGCCAGGCCACGACCACCGGGCCCCGGAAGCGGACCGCGAAGCGGCCGAGGCCGCTAAACAGCCCTGTCACCGGACCTCCAGCCAGGTGGGGTGGCGCGCGCCGGCGCCGATTCGGCCTGGGCCAGTTTTTCCAGGAGGTGGACCAGGGTCGCCAGTTCCTCGTCGTCATAGGTTTCGGTCAGAACCCCGATGCTGGCCACGTTCAGGCGTCGGACCTGCGCCAGGAGCGCCTGGGCTCGCGCTGTCAGGGCCACCTCGACGCTGCGCCGGTCGAGCGGGTCGTGCTGGCGTTCGGCTAGGCCGTGCGCCACCAGCCGGTCGACGACCTCAGTCGCACTGCTACGGGTGATGCCATGAAGCTCCGCCATTTCGTGCATGGCAAGGGGGCCCTGAGTGGCGAGGAGCCGGAGCACCTCGAGTTGGCGGAGCGTTGTGTTTCCCATCACGTCGTACAGGCTTGCCTTGAGTTCGCGAAGGTGAGTGGGCATCGCGGCTTCAAACCGCCGCTGCACCTGCGGCTGGAGGTCCACCAGGCGGGCGATCAAGGTCGATCGTGGGCCCAGCTCGCCAGGGGACGTGCCATGCGTCTGGTTTGAGTTCGGGCCCCGTATCATATGCGTACGTAATAGTACGGTACCCGAACCCTCCCGCGAGTTGGTCAAAGAGTCGGCGGTGGCTGCCGTGGTCGGGATCAGCTCGGGCGCTCGGTCTGGACCGGGGGCGGGACTCCCCAAGCAGCCCCGGCCACGGGGTGATCGGGCTGCTCCAGGTCGGGAGGGCTGGCCGTGGGGGAACACCGGGACCAGGAGGGGGGTTTCCAGGTGTCATCACCCTGCGGCCGGGCTTGGAGCGGGTGAAGGATCGACCGGTGGCTTGATGGCGCTGCCGTGAATCCGGTCAGCGGGCCAGGATCTGGACCGGACCTCTTCGGAAGCCGGGATCCCTGGCTCAAGCCCGGCCATTGCGGCCGAGATGCCACGGGGGGGTGCCGCTCCCACCTCTACACGGCTAGCGGTGGTGGGATGGGGCTCCACAGCTCCTGACATCTGACGGGGTGAGGTTGGCCGCCCTGTTCCGACCTGGAACCGGTCGGGCCAGCCGATCGGCCCCGTACGCTGCCCGGCATGTTGCCGTCTCAGGAGTTGGGCGAGGATCGGACCGGTCGCCTCCGTTGCCCATGGGCGTCCGGGCCTTGGCTCACGCCCTACCACGACCTCGAGTGGGGGGTTCCCGTCCGGGACGACCGGGGCCACTTTGAGTTGCTCACCCTGGAGGGGGCCCAATCCGGTCTCAGCTGGGTCACCGTTCTAAAGCGCCGGAGCTGTTATCAGCGCGCTTTCGCCGGGTTCGATCCCGCAGCCGTGGCCAGCTTCGACCAGCGCAGGGTCGAGGAGCTGCTAGCCGACCCGGGAATCGTGCGCCACCGCCAGAAGATCGAGGCGACGGTGACCAATGCGGCGGCCGTGCTCCGGGTCCAGGAGGAGCGCGGCAGTTTCGACAGTTTCATCTGGTCGTTCGTCGACGGGCAGCCGCTGGTCAACAGCTGGAAAGTAGCGAGCGAGGTACCGGCTGCGACCGCGCTCTCGACGGCGGTGAGCGCGGAGCTGCGGCGGCGCGGGTTCCTTTTCCTAGGCCCGACCACCTGCTACGCCTACCTCCAAGCCGCCGGCCTGATCATGGACCACTTGGTGGGGTGCTTCCGGTACGCGGAGCTGAAGTCGGACGGCGCTGGCCCAGTGACACGCCCTCGCGGTAGCTTGCGGTGTGCTTGCCGGTATGTGGCCGCTGGGGGCCGGTGAGCTCACCCTCCACTGGGGCCACGAACGGGCCCGCCTTGCGGCTGAACTGCGGACAGGCCCGGTGCCCGCGGCAACAGCAGCTGACGATGCGCGCGTCGCCGGTGCGGGGAGGACACTCCCGCTTGCTGAGCCCGACCTGGGTGCGGCGCCCATCAAGTAGACCCTGGCAGTGGACCACCGGGGCAGACGAGAACGTCCTGGTCGGGGCCTGGCCGATGAAGGCCACCGGCTGATCGCTCCCGGCGGCGGCTCGGTGCCGGCCGGTTTTCGTTCCTCGGTCCCGAGAGCGGATCGGGACGCCTTACCCCCGGGTGCCAGACCACGGCGCTCAGGGACCTGAGCTCGATCTCCGTGCAGCCGCTCACCGGCGGCTGATCCCTGGCCGGCCACCGAAGTGGACGGCGGGAGTGGCGCTACAGTGGACACCATGGAGGTAGGGGACCTGGTCAGTGACTTCCAGCTTCCGGACGAGTCCGGGACGCCCCGGCGGCTCTCGGAGTTCCTCGCCGCGGGGCCGGTCATACTCTACTTCTACCCTGCAGCCATGAGCGCGGGCTGCACCGCGGAGAGCTGCCACTTCCGCGACCTGGCCGGAGAGTTCGCGGCCCTGGGCGCCCAGAGGCTCGGGATCAGCGCCGACGCCGTGACCAAGCAGCACCAGTTTGCCGAGCGCCACTCCCTGGGCTTTCCGCTCCTGTCCGACGAAGGCGGGGCGGTGGCCCGGCAGTTCGGGGTGAAGCGCCGGTTCGGTCCCATTCCGGTGAAGAGGTGGACGTTCGTGCTTGACACAGATGCACGGGTGCTCGAGGTGATCAAGAGCGAGACCAGCATGACCCGCCACGCCGACCGGGCCCTCGAGGTGCTCAGCAAGCGCGCACTGCGCTGAGCCCGGGCTCGGGGAAACCGACCCGCTCGTCGAGCCCTGCCGGGGGCGAAGCTGGCCCCACGCGGGTCGGTGATCCGGAACCCTTCAGCCCGGACGCAGGCCTGCGAAGAGATCGTCCTCAGGCACAGGGGAACCGGTGCGATCAATCGCTCGGATGTAGTACTCCTGCCCCAGCACGAGGGGAGCCACCTGGTCAGGAAGCCCGGCGAAGAAAGCGTTGTCCATCTGGCTCGCGTGGGCCCGGATCGCCGCCAGCTTGGCGGGCACGTCCAGAAGGACATCGATGACTGTGGTGATTAGCTCGTCGGGTACCCCAAAGGGTGGGTTGTCCGGATCGAACTCGATCTCCCCGAGATCCCAAGGATCGATCCCGGCCTGCTTCATCTGAGTGAGCACCCGGCGGGCTAGGGACTTGGGGAAGACCGTGTAGTAGAGCTTGCTGGGAATCCCGGTCCTGATCGTGGCGCCTTGGGCGACCTGGTGGGTCCGGATGTGATCGGGGTGCCCGTACCCTCCGTCTTGGTCATAGGTGACGACCACCTGGGGACGGTAGCGTTCGATCAACTCAGCGAGTCGACCCACCTCCTGCTCGAGGTCCGAGCCGGCGAAGGACCCTTCCGCGGCGGACCTGTCCCAATCCGCCATCCCCGAGTCCCGGTAGCCCAGCAGTTCAAGATGCTCCACTCCAAGTTCCCGGCAAGCCCTCTCCAGTTCCGCTCTGCGCACCACCCGCACCGACCCGGGATCATGACCTGGTTGGTCCGGTTTGAGTCCCCCCGGGCCATCCCCGAGCTCTCCACCGGTGCATGTGACCAGGACGGTTCTGATCCCCTCCGCGGCATACTTGTGGAGGATGCCTCCGGTCGAGGCGGCCTCATCGTCGGGGTGGGCGTGGACTGCCATCAGGGTCAGGGGATCCTCTGCCATCCCCGCAGTCTCCCTCAGAAGGGCCGGGCAGCACCGAGTTCGAACTCGACCTGGCGGTTACCGACAGGCGCCGGCCCGACGGTCGGGTTTGTGCTTGACCATTGACGCTCAGGTTGGGCCGCGGTGGGGGAGGTCATGGGTTGTCTGGGGGTCCTCCGATGACGCCCGGTACACCGCTTGCGGCTGGGCCACCTCAAAGGCGCCGCCTGGCCCATACGGTCCGAATCCAAACTCGCCAGCAGCTCAGCTCGGGGCGGCGGCTCTCTGTCAGCTCTTTGCGCTGCGACCCGATCAGGGGAGCAGGACCCGAGCCTGTGATCGAACTGAGCGCTCCGTGGGGACCGCAGTTCGTCGTGGCGAAGGGTTTTGGTAGGCTCCTCCGGTGCCGCGGATCCTGATCGTCGCGACCGACGTCGTGGCCACGCGGATGGCCGGACCTGGCATTCGTTGCTTTGAACTGGCCAGACAGCTCCAACAGGCTGGCCACCAGGTAACGCTGACGGCGGGTGGAAGGGCCGACTTTGAGACGCCGGCCATGGTGTTGGTCCCTCAGCCGACCCCGGTCCAGATGGATGCCCTCGCCAGACGGCAAGATGCGATCCTGGTGCAGGGGTTCGCGTTGCGGGCCTTCCCATCGCTCCGGACTGTGAATGTGCCGCTGATCGTGGACCTCTACGATCCCTTCCCATTGTCGCTGCTCGAGCAGGAGAAGCACCGGCCTGATCGAGAGCGTCAGGCGCACAGTCTGGAGGTCCAGGGGATCCTGGATGAAATGCTTTCGTGTGGTGACTTCTTCCTCTGTGCCAGCGAGAGGCAGCGTGACCTCTGGATCGGCGCTCTGGTGGCGGCCGGGCGGGTGAATCCCCGCACCTGGTCGGCCGATGACTCGTTGCGCCATCTGATTGACGTGGTTCCCTTCGGCCTACCTGACGTGCCCCCTCAGGCCAGCGGGAAAAGGCCCCCAGGGTTCCCTGGGGGAGTGTCGGCGGGCGACTTGGTCGTGATTTGGGGAGGCGGAATCTACAACTGGTTCGATCCGCTCACTCTGATCCGAGCTGTCTCCGAGATCGCTCCCCGGCAACCGCGCCTGAAGCTGGTCTTCATGTCCACCGATCATCCGAATCCGGGAGTCCCCGCCCAGATGTGGATGCCTCAGCGTGCACGGCAACTGGCCGTCGACCTGGGCCTTGAGGGGCGGCAGGTGTTCTTCAACCAGGAGTGGGTTCCCTACCAGCGCCGCGCCGACTGGCTGATGGCTGCGGACTGCGGTGTCTCCACCCATTTCAATCACGCCGAGACCCGCTACTCATTCAGGACCCGGATTCTGGACTACCTCTGGGCTGGCCTGCCGATCATTGCCACAGAGGGGGACGTTCTGGCCGATCTGGTCCACGCGAGAAGGCTGGGCTGGACAGTACCGGCGGAGGAGGTCGACCCGCTGGCTCAAGCCCTGGAGGAGATGGTCACCGGGGAAGCGGAGCGCCAGTCCACGAGTGACCGGGTGCGGGCCACCGCCGCCGAGATGACCTGGGGCCGCGCCGCTCAGCCCTTACTGCGGTTCTGCGGGGAGCTCCAGCTGGCCGCGGACAGTCCCCGGGACCGCCTCCGGCGAACCGGTCCGCCGTCTGCCACCCGTCTCCGGGTGCAGCGCCCTGAGCGGCTGGTCCGGGCGGGTCTGGCAAGCGTGCAACAGCAAGGACTGGCGGCGACGAGCCGCCGGGTCAGGGACTGGTGGCGACGACGCCGGATGCCCTAGTCAGGCCGGCACGGGCGCGGTGGTGCTGCACGCCACGGGTGGCCCGGTTCGCGACGCCTGGGAGCCAGCGCGCTCTGAGATGCACGCCACTCTTCGGCCAGGATCCCACGCGTGGACCGGCGGCTTGATCTCGATCGACGCACCGGAGTCGGTCCAGCCCATCACCGGCCGGGCTGCACGGCACACAGCGGCGGCCCGGTCCGCGGCCGGTGCCCTTGTCCCAAGTGGTACTCAGGTGGGCACGGCGTCTGAGCTCTTCCGAGACTTCTCGATCGCCCGGCGACTGGGCGATGGCTCCTCAGTCACGAGCCGCTTCCATTGCGCCCAGCAGCCACTCGAAGCCCGGGCCGAGCGCAATTCCACTCTCGCGGACCAGCTCCGCCATCCGGGCAGGGTCTCGGCCGAAGCCTGAGTCCGCCGCGCTGCGGATCCGAAGCAGGGCCCGCTCCAACTGGGGGTCGGGGGCGACGGCGAAGAGACGACTCATGACTGACACCAGAGCCGCCACGCTTGGCTCCGGAGAGTATGTGTCGACATCGAAGAAGGAGCGCTCCAGGTGGCGGGAGAGGAACTCCTTGTCGGGGCGGCGGCGGCGGCACTGCACACCGCGGCGTGACCTGACCATCGCGGGCAGACCGGCCCAGGCTTCCACTATCGCCCGGGCCGAGGCCGTTGCCTGGCGCAGCGCCAGCACCCGCTCCAGATTGGCTGCGCTGCGACGAACCAGCACTCTGATTGCGGAGCGAGATTCCAAGTTCTTGACTGCGGTCCAGATCAGGTTACGCTGGACCAAGCGAGCCTTGAAGCCGCCACCGAGATGCCGGGTGGTGGCGGAGTGGAAATGGAAGACCCGGGCGGTGGGCACAGACCAGAAGCGCTCACCCAGCACCTGTGCCCGCAGCGACCAATCGACGTCCTCATAGAACATGAAGTAGCGGTCGTCCAGCTGGCCGACCCTGGTCGGCGTGAACATCTCCCGACGCACCAGGGCAGCGGCGAAGCACAGGCCGCCCACTGGCTCCTCGAGGTCGTACTGGCCGATATCCGCCTGCCCCAGCCCACGCTGGGTCGCGGAACCGTCCGCATGAAGGGAAAGCCCCACTGAGTCGATGACGACGCCGGGATCTGCCAGCAGCACTTTGGGGGCCAGGCCGGCCGCCGCGGGAAGGCGGCGAGCCGCCTCCACCAGGAGATGCACGGTACTCGTCTCCACCCTCGCGTCCGGATTGAGCAGAAGAACCAGCTCTCCCCGACTGAGCTGGATGCCCACATTGGTGGCGCCAGCGTAGCCCAGGTTGGTCTCCTGCTTTGAGAACGCAACCTCGAGTCCTGCACCACCGGCCGCCCCAAGTTCCCTCTCGACCAGTGCCTGGGCGTCGTGATGCCGCGATCCGTTGTCGACCACGACGAGTTGCAGCGGGCGGTAGGAGGACCCGATGACTGATGCGACGCACTGCCGTAGGAGCGTCGGCTCCGGCTCGTAGGTGACGATCAGGATGCTGACCAGCGGCCAGTCCGATCCTGCTTGGCTCCCCTCCAACACGGAACTCAGCCCCCCACGGGAACCGGGTTACAAGTTCCCATCAGGGCCGCGCGGAGTGGCCCGAGGTGGGCCGACACCGGGTGCTGATCACAACAAGAGCCGTGGCCAGTTCGGGCAGCCTCTGGGCACCCGACTCCTCACCGCCAGGAGGCCGATCCAGACCGCGACTCCATCTGGAGTTCGCTGCGGGGTAGGCCCGGTGGCCTAGCTCTCCCGCTCGTGAGGCCGTGCGGTCCCTCAGCCCGCCGCTGTCGGCGTGGCTGCCGCAGCCCCCATCCCGAACGTGCCCTTGCGGGGCTGGCACTGGCATGTGCGCCGCGATCGGGACCAGGTGCCGAGGTAGGATCGCCGACTGCCGAAGTGAGGCACTGTGCGTAGGCCAGCGCACCCTGGCGGATCGGGTGCCCGTCGACGGGCCTGCGACACCCAAGAGGGGATCAGGATCATGCGCTCGGCCATCTTGGTGAGGCGGCGCAGCCCCCTTGTCCGACGCCCAAGCTCTCGCTGGGGCCCTTCTCCAGGAAGTCAAAGGCCGAATGAGTCTCCCCTGTTCGGACGCGTCCCTCTAAGCCGGCACTGGGGGTGGATCGCGGGACTCACCCAGGGTCCTGGCCACCGGCGTAGTGTACCCAGCCAAACTGCACGAGCCCACGAGCCGGTGATCACCTTGTCGGAGCAGGCTCCTGACCGTCGAGAGTTGCGGCGTGGTAGTCGTGGGGACGCCGTGGCAAGTGACTGCCTCTCAGCTTGGCCGGCCACGATGGTGGACTCGGCCTGGGTCTCTGCGCCACAATCGACTGTGACCGCCACCGACCGGTCCCCTGACCTCCCAGGCACCGCGACGGGCTCGGCTTCGAGACGGGCATCCATCATGGCAGCGTTCTGGCTCTGGGCATTCCCGGGACTACGGCTAGCGTCGAGGGTGGGCTCACAGTGCGGGCGCGGTGGGCCTCCGGGGAAAGCTGGCCCATGCCCAGGTGGCACGAACCTCCCGGCCGCCTAGGCCTCGGCTCTCAAGGCGGCGGCGGAGCCACCTGCCATCCGGTCGGCGGCCACGATCCGATGATCGCGCAGCGGCTCGACCCCGCCACTCGCGCCCACCGCGGAAGACCTTTCCCCCTTGTGGTCCCAGGGGGTTGAGGCCCTGCCAGGTTGTCGAACGCCCGTGCCACGGCCACCAGGCAAGTCGTCCCGTGCCAACTCCGCAGCCCCCGTGTCCATTGGGAACGCGTCCCAGCCAAAGGGCGCAGGTGCCGAATCGGCCTCGATGAGCATTCCTAGGGAGATCCTATCTGCCGCGCGTAGGCCTGCAGCGCGGCTGGCATGGGGCCGGCAATCTCCTCGAGCCGCCCCAACACCTCGGTCGGGTTCAGCTTGAGATCGAACTCCAACATGAGGTCGAGATAGCGGTATGCGCGTGACCAGCGCTCGTCTCCGCCAACGGCGTAGAGCCTACCCAGGCTGTCTCGGACCGCCTCCCACCTGTACAGGGGACGCCACAACTCCAAATCGAGCGCTGGCCTTGTCGGCTGCGCGTTGGCTAGATCGGAATCCCTCCGCCGGCGTCGGCTCTGCACAATTCGGCGCTCGGGCCGCATGGACGCCAGTGCCAAGGTCGCCTCGGCGAGGACTCTTGCCGTGGTGAAAGGCCGCTCGCCCTTGACCATCTTGCGCAGATGAGCGCTGGTGCGTTGGAAGAGAAATCGCACCAAGTGACGAGTTTCGAAGTTCTTGATCGCCGTGTAGTAGACGTTGCGTTCGATGAGTCGGTACCGCCAGTTGAAGGGTCTCTGACGTACACTCTCGGACCCCGCGTGGAGAACGACGGCTTCCGGGACTGCCAGGAACTGCTTCCCATAGAGGCCAGCCCTCATGCTCCAGTCGACGTCCTCGAAGAACATAAAGAAGCGCTCGTCCAATCGCCCAACTTCGTCGTCCGCAAAGGCCGTGCGGCGTATCAGTGCCGCGCCAAGGGTCAGACCCATCACCGGCTCTGGCGCATCAAACTGGCCCAAGTCGACTTGCCCTAGGCCTCGTTGGGCAGCGTCTCCGCCCAGGCTGAACTCGATGCCCACTGAGTCAATGATGTCCGGGTAGGCAAGCAGCTTCACCTTGGGAGCGAAGCCCACCGCCTCCGGATGCTGCGAAGCGCGGGCCACCAACGCGGCCACCGCCCCGGGCTCCAGTTCAGTGTCCGGGTTGAGGAGCAGGCAAAGAGAGCCGGAGGCGGCTCCCACAGCAATGTTCATCGCGTGGGCGAAGCCGGTGTTAGTGCCTTGTCGATGAAACTTGGTCGGGAGTGAGTCTCCGGCGGCGGCCTGCACCGTCTCCAGCAGCCTGGCTCCCGGGAGGCCCGACGACCCGTTGTCGACCAGAATCAGTTCGAGGTTGTCGTGGGTCTGACAGGCGACAGACGCCAGGCAGCGCTTGAGTGACCCCTCGTCAGGGTTGAAAGTGACTACGAGGACACTGACCAGGGGTGTCTTCGGACCTGGTGCGGCAGCCGTGGTGCACGCTAGGTCAGCACCCAACTTCGATGGCCCTCTCCTTGACTATCAACTCCGTAATCCCTCCCCCGGGAGCGTCAGAACCATAGTACGAGGCGGTCTACAAGGACTTGGGTTAGTTGGAGACCGCCAGCAGCCCTGTGGCCTCCCCAGCAGAGTGGCCTGGTGCAGACTCAGCGGGACAGGCGGTGGGCAGCCAGTGTGGAGCCACGGCCGATGGACCTACCCAAGTCTGGCACGACGTTGTTGCACCCCACCAGCCCTTGGAGTCAACCCACTTGAGGCAGGTGCCGGGAGCACCGGTCGGTCGCGTCCGGAGGAGCGGCCTAAACAGCGGGGCTGGGGCTGTACTCGAGGGGGGCAGCAGGCACCGAGACCTGGAGCTCGCGGAGGTGGGTTCAGGTGGTCGGAGGTAGCGCCCGCAGCCGCGTGAGGGCCGCTGCCGGGTGAGGTGCCCGGGACGCAGCGGGCATCGAGCCGCAACGTGCTCCGCCGGACGCTGCGCACCAGCCGCCCAGCCACGTGCAGCAGCTGGTAGCCCAGGCGCTGGGGTGCCACCTCATGAACTCACTGGGGAGACACAACCGCCTGGCGCCGGCCAGCAGGTCGTCGGCCATGACGCCGGTGGCATCATGGCGACGATCGGCCCAGCCGACCGGGCCGGGCTTGGTGATGTCGAACANNCGCCGGCCAGCAGGTCGTCGGCCATTCACACCAGCAGGAGCCACACTTCTTGGCCCCCTTGATCCCGTCTTCCACCCGGAGGAGGAGGCATTGGCGGGCCCCGAGGTAGGCGCTGTCGGGGTGCTTGGAGATGGTACTCAGGGCCTGCTGGCAAAGGCCGTGGGGGTCGAAGAGCTTGTAGCTGGCACCAGGATGGGGCTCCTCCCGGCGCACAGGCACCCGGGAGCTCCAGGATCGCCGCGCGTACCGGCTCGGTGGCATCGAAGCCCACCGAGAACTCCAG
>PLTL01000153.1 GCA_003164475.1 Candidatus Dormiibacterota bacterium
GTGGGTGGGGGGTTCAGTGCTCGGGTCATGACTCGCTACGCGTTCGTAGAAGCCATCAGCCGGGACGCGGCAGTCAGGCGGGCCTCATCGCCAGGGCTTCACAGTCTAACCGGCCGACAGCGTCCCGGTAGAAGCCATCAGTCGGAGGCTTAGGCGGGCCTCAGCGTCCTCTACCCGACTCTATCGTCGCCTGCCACGGATGCACCTGCCGGGCCAGGAAGCTGGTCCGGCACGGGGCACCGAAAGGATCTAGGTCACCCGGCAATCTAGCTTCGTCTGGGAGTGGCCCGAAGCGCTCACCTACTGCCCATCGCGCGGCCCACGCTGGCGTTCGGCCTGCTGGCGGGCCTGATCGGCAGCCTCGCGGGCGAGCTGGTCCCGGCGCCGCTGCTCGTCCTCCTGCGTGTACCTGGGCGCCCGCACACCGTCCGGCCTGGCGGGCTTGACGGTGGGGACGTCGTCTCCCGGGCTCGGTCTGGAGCTGCGAACGGTGGGGATGGCGTCGCCGGGGCTGGGCCGGGGGCTGCGGACTGGCTGGGCCCGGACCGGCTCCGGCGACGGATCGGGACCAACAGGGGCCGTGGAGGCGGTCACCAGGGGGCGCTCCCGCCGGTACCGATCGGCGGCCTCGAGCCGCTCAGACGGCGGCGCCGCCAGCAGCTACTCGATGGCGGCGAGGCGAGGGTCGCGCTCAGTGAGCGGACGGTCGCCGCGCGCCGGTGCGGGTGCTGTGCGACCCGGACACCTGGGCAGAGCTCGAGGAGCTGGCTGGCGAGTCCACCGGCGCCAGAATGGCGATGCCGTGCTCCCCCTTGCGCACGTGACGGCCCAGGCGCAGCCAGGCGTGAAAGCCGGCCACCCGGGTGGCGTCGGGGCGCTGGCGTGCGATGAGCAGGGTGTTCCCCCAGCTCTACCGGTGGAAGCGGCGTTGGACGTCGAGCCAGGCCAGCCACGCTGTCGAGTTGGTGAGGCCGGCGACGGCGTCGGCAAGGGTGGCGAGCAGGTCGGTCCGGGTGGTGCTGGCGTCCATGGCATCGGTCCTCCGGTGGGGTGCGGCTTAGACGCACAGCGACACCGCGGAGACCGAGCGAGCAACGCGCGCGGGGAAGCAGCGGCTGTCGGCGTGGTGGGCGCCCCCAACACAGGGTGGGGACACCAGTCACCGTGGTCAGCCCCCGGCGGGGCTGCCTGCGGACGCCAGCGAGGTCATGATCTCCACGTTCGCCGTCGCCCGCCAGCGGGCGGCACGGCCACGCTCAGCAACCTCGGCGCGGGCAATCTCCAGGGCCGACGTCCAGGGACTGGCTCCTCGGGCGGGAACTGCGCGGGGCTGAGCCTGCCTGCACCAAGGGGGCGGAAACTCGCCCTTCCACTAGGGGTGGCCTGCCTCCCGATCTCGCCCGCATGTGGGAGATGCATGGACACGGGCTACAGTCCGAGAATCTCCGACCATGGAGATCGCGACCATCGTCTTGACCGGGGTGACGGTCCTGATCGCCGCCTTCGCCCTATGGGCCGCCCGCGCCACTTTGCGGGAGGCCAGGGAGACCGTCAAGCTCGCCCGAGACGCCCAAGCCGAGTCGCGGGCGGCTCGGACGGAGGAGCGCAAACGGGAGGCTGCCGACCGAGAGTTGAACCGCCTCTTTCACGCAGACGAGCGCTTAGAGGTCCTGGCTCAGAACATTGAGAAGGTTGTATCGGCGGCCGTCGAGTTCCCTCTCAACCGTCGCTGGTTCGACGTGGCGAATGCATTGCTTGGTGTTCGGGTTTCGTTCGCGGCCGTCCTGGGTCAGTCGCTGCCCTCCTGTGTGCTCCTGACTCGCCTCCACGTTGAGAAGTTGGACGGAACCGCGCGGCCCGACTACTACAGCCACGTCGCGGCTTTATGTCAGACGGCACGTGAGGAAGTTGCGCAGGCGCGAGGGAAGCTCAACCGACAGATCAGGGATGCGGTCTCGATTACGGAAGGGGCCGCGTCGGCTGAAGCTGGGCGCGCTCCCCAACCGGGTGGAGACACGAATGCTGGGTGAGCCGTTCTGCCCTGGGGGCGGGGGAGCGAGATCCCTCCCGCCCCCTTAAGCAGCTCCGCTGCTGGATCGCTCGATCAAACGTGCTCGCAAACCCACTTCGCGAGCACGAAACAGGATGGCGAGGTCGGCCGCCACGAAGCCGACCTCACGTCCTGTGATCTCGTGGAGGTAGCTGGCCCTGTCCACGATCTCAACGTCGGATACCGGCATCCGCGTATGCCACGGGTCATCCAGCAACACTTCAAGGGTCACTCTCATCCCAACCTGCATGACACCGATGCTGTCGCGCGGCATCTCCCACAAAGACCGGAGCGTCCTCCGAGCACGACTCACTGGCAACCAGCGACCTTCAGGTGATCGTGCTCACGGCCAACGCGGAGCGGTACCGAGCCGTCCGAGGAACACGCATCGTGTCTGTGTCAAGCACGGGCCCCGTAGCGGACTCGGTGGGAGGCGGCGCCTAGCAGGGTATTGATCGTCGCTTCCGGTGGAGCAAGGAAGGGCCGAGGGGGCGGCCCGTGAGCAAGAGGGCCGGCTTGCGGGAGACCCCGATCCCCCACAGGGCGTCGGGGAGGTCCTCCGGGCTCCGGATCAGGGCGTCTGAGCGTCCAGGGCGGCGATGCGGATGAGGTTGTAGACCGCTCCGGTCATCAGGAGCCACGTCCGGTTGCGCCGGAGTGTGAAGGTGCAGGACGCTGGCAGGTGGCGGAGCATGGAACTGGCAGAGAATCGGGCAGGAGACTGGCAGGATTGCCGACGACGAAGGCGAGGCTCGCGACGTCATCGTCGGTAGCTACTGGCTGAGCACTTTGCGAAGAGCGGGAAGACGGACGGGCAGGCCATGAACCGTCTCCAACGGTGCGTGGCGCTCGACCCAATCTTCAGCATGATGCAGAAAGCGCTCGGGCCCAATGAGTTGAGCTATTCGGACCTCATGGACCAGGCCGGTCGCGCCCGCCAGCCGCATCAGACCTTTGTTCAAGGCGAGAGCCTCGTCCCCACCTGACGGACCGTCTGTGTACACCCTGGCGTCCTCGTAGTTCGCCTTGATCCGGAGCCGATAGAGGTAGTCGATGAGGGTAAACGGACGAGTCCCCTTCTCGACCTTGGCCTTCTCACTGGCGTCAAGCCGCGGCCGACTACTCCACCCATCAGGCCTCCTGCGCCTCGGGTTCGAGCCATACCGCTCGGTCCACTCTCTTTGGCGGGCCCGCAGCTTCTCATCCACAGCCTTGCGGCGTCTCTCCTTGTGCGCGGCCTCGCGTGTCGTCCGAAGGGCCTGCTCCGCGTGTTCCCAACAGTTGCTCGTGGTGCACGCGCTTAGGGAGTTGAGCTTCTCAAGCGGGCGGCCGGGCCCGTTGGCCATCCCGGCTTGGTCGCATCGCTTGTCCTCATGCGACCCCACGGCGAAAGTCCAGGGGTCGAGCCGAGCACCGCGAGCTACCCAGAGGTCCACGTATTGGCCCTGCGTCCCGCCATGAGAAGTCGGGCGTGCTCGACCTTCCGCAACGATGAGCGCTTGTGTCACATGGTAGGCACAGTAGTAGGTCTGCACGGCCGCCCAAGAGTTAGTCAACTTGAGCAACTCTTCGTCGTCCGCCGCGTACTGAGCTGCCCCGCACATCACAAGTTCTGTTCCCCACGCGCGATTCAGACACGCAGCGGTTTCCTCGATCTTGCCCCGCGGTCCGCCTGGTACGGGGAACTCCGCCGCCCTGGATGCGAGCTGCTCCAGGACTCGTTTGGTATCTCTCAGCGGAAACTGGCTAAAGCCTGCCAGCGTCCCGAAAGCGCGAAGCCGATTAGTATGAACGAGAAACGACGCGCGCTCAGCGCTGAGGTCGGGAGCCGACGGGACGATGATCCGCATGGGTGAAGCTCAAGAATCTTACCGGAGCCTCGAACCGCCCAGACGCGATAGTCGGTAATGGTGGCCCAGCTTCACCGATGGTGGCTCGGGTGGAGGTGGTCGACCTGCTCGGCCAGGCCACCGGGCTTACCCTCGGGGCGGCATCTGCTCCCAGGTCCGCCCGCCGAGCAGTCGACCCGCTGCGTTCTTCCCAGCCGCCGCGGTGATCGGCGTCCGCTACGCCTTGAGCCTACGATCCCTTGGATAGGAGAGGGCCGGAAACCTTCCGGTCCTCCCCCGCCGCATGGTCAGAGACCTTCCCTGGACGCCTGGTCTATGCCCCAATGAGTGAGCAAGGACCCGATGGCGGCACCGAACGCTGCCCCGACTGGACCGCCCACGGCAGCCCCGAAAGCGGCGCCCACGCCACCGCCAAAGAAGGAACCCACGACCCGTGCCTCCTTGTCTGGTCGCTTCTTGCTGGCCAACTTGATCACCTCCTTTCCCGGCGAAAAGTGCCCTGGTGCCTCACCAGCGCCGCCGACCAAGGCCAGTCTATCATTGGACCTCGGCAAACTCAGATAGGAGTATTATCGTCTCCAATGACTCTCTGGTCCAAGGAGGCGCTCGCCGCCCGGGCATCCCAGTGGTCTCGAGCCCGCGGGTGGGGCCAGGTCTCGG
>PLTL01000280.1 GCA_003164475.1 Candidatus Dormiibacterota bacterium
GAACAGCGACCAGAGCTCACGGACGGTGTGCGAACCTCATATTCAACTCGGAATTCCCGCGGGCCGGGTGGAGGGCCGCCCATCGCTTCACTCGTCGCGGTGGCATTGGTTCGAGCGGTCCGACGGACTCAGCCGGCCACGATGAGGGATCGAGGTTGAAGGCCGTCGTCGACCATGCCCAGGTCAGCCTCGGTGGACTCCGTCCTGCGCCTTATGCTCACCGATGACACCCGGCAGTGTCATCAGACCTGTGCCCAAGACGATGCTAAGGTGGGGCGGTGTCGCTGGTCTCCAATTCGGCCAGCCTCAGCCGTCTGGTTGGGGATGATCGCACGCAGGCCGCCCGTCAGGACCATCGAGTTCGGCCGGTGACCGGCTGGAGTCGAGTCCCACCTGTCAGCCGCCATGACTTCGTGATCGTGGGCGCCGGGCTGGTGGGCCTGGGGACGGCCCTGGCCCTGGTGCGCCGGTATCCGGGAGCCGACATCCTGGTCATCGACAAAGCCGCCAAAGTGGCCGCGCACCAGAGCAGCCACAACAGCGGGGTGGTCCACTCCGGTCTGTACTACAAGCCTGGGTCACAGCGGGCCGAGCTGTGCCGCCGCGGCCGGAGTCAACTCCTCCAGTTTGCCGCCGAGGAGGGGGTCCCCGTCCTGGGCAGCGGCAAGTTGGTGGTGGCGGTATCCTCCCGAGAGATCGATGGCCTTCGGAAGCTCGCGGAGCGCGGCACCGCCAACAGGCTCGTGGGCTTGGAGCTGCTCGATCCCACCGGAATCCGAGCCCACGAGCCCGGCGTAGCGGGCCTGCTCGGGCTCTGGGTTCCCGAGACCGCTCTGGTCGACTACGGGCAGATAGCCGCGGCGCTTGAACGACGGCTGGTCCGGCTCGGGGTCCGCTTCAGGCTCGGCTGCGAGGTACTGGGGGTGCGGGACCTGGGGGCGTCGGTCGAGGTGCAGAGTGCCGGAGGGGTCGTGATCTCCCGAAGACTGGTCAATTGCGGCGGGCTGCAG
Organism: Candidatus Dormiibacterota bacterium; assembly: GCA_003164475.1. The sequence continues at coordinate 1,011 of PLTL01000280.1, forward strand.
GCGGAGCTGCTGGCCCGGGCCGCCGGAGTGCACACTGGCCTGCGGATAGTCCCATTCCGGGGGGACTACTTCACGCTCCGGTCAGGTGTCGCCGATCAGGTGCGGGGAGCCGTCTACCCTGTTGCCGACGCTCGTCTGCCGTTCCTCGGTGTTCACCTGACGCGCCACGTCACCGGGGAGGTCAGCGCCGGTCCTAACGCGGTCCTGGCGCTGGCGCGCGAGGGCTACCGGCGACGGGACGTGGACCCCGCCCACGTTGCGTCTCTGCTGGCGTACTCGGGCGTCCGCCGGCTGGCACGCCGGTACCTTCGAGTCGGCATCGAGGAGGAATGGCGCGATCTTTCGCGGCGAGCCTACGCACGGGCTGTGGCTCGATACCTTCCCGGTCTGACCCACCGAGACCTGCGAAGCGGGCCATCGGGGGTACGCGCCCAGGCGGTGACCCCGGATGGCAGCCTTCTCGACGATTTTGCGATCGTGTGCGCGGGCGCGACGGTCCACGTGCTCAACGCGCCCTCGCCAGCAGCCACTGCGTGCCTGGCGATCGGCGAGGAGATCGCGGGGAAGGTCAGCGCCCTGGTCGCCTAGTTGGGCTCGGCGCCGGGACATGACCCGCCGGGTGGTCGCGGGATCGCCGGGGAGTGGGTGCCTGCCAGCGCCTCACCGAGCCCCGCGACGGTGGCGACGGCAAGCACGCCTGGACCCTCTTGCTGTGGTGGCCAGCTAGGAGTTTGGCCGGAGGAGGATGCGCGTCTTAGTGTCGAATCGCCGCCGGTCGAGCTTGGTCCCAGCTGCTCGACGGCCTGACCGCCGCTCCCTTGCCCCGATGGAGGCGGTTTGGGGTTGGGGGGCGGGCCAGGAGAAGCCGTACCGTCAGCGGGCGGTCATGACCGATGCCACGGACGGAGATCACCAGCTTCCAGGCGACCAAGAGCCTGGCGGGGATCGGGGACGATCGGGAACGCTGCGTCACAATCAGCAGGGCTGGTGCACGGGCGCCAGACGTCCGGAGATGGCCTCTTCCCGGTCGGTCGGAAGGAACTCACGGTGACCGGCAAGCGTCTGACCAGAGTGGAGAATCCGCGTCGGCCTGTGGGCCTGCTGGCAGTGATGGTCTTGGTCGCAGGGGGATTGCTCACCCTGGGGTTGTGGTCAGACGCGCTTATGCCCATCACCAGGCTCTCGCCGTACCAAGCCAGCCAGATTGCCAAAGCCTCGGCCCCATCGAGCAGCCAGGGGACGACCCGCGTCATCCAGATCACCGCGGCGCCGGCCGTTGCGTGGGGCATCCCCGCATCCCAGATTGCCGGCTCGCGTCTGGTCTGGCAAGTGGTGCTCTCGGGGCACTTCGAACTGCTCTGTGGCGGGACCGCGATGTGCGCCCCGCCTATACCTTCGGCCGGACCCTCTCTCGCCTGCCCACTGATCCCAACAACCCTGTCGGCGGTGTGGCTCTGTGGCCAGTATGCCAGCCAGGTCACTGTGGAGATTGAAGACTCCAATGGCAAGGTGCTGGGAATCGCCTATCAGGATTGGGGCGGAGCCAGCCAGTCCCCGCCTGCTCCACTGGCAGTCAGACATCCCCGAAATGGCGAGGGGCTGACCCTGAGTTTGACTCAGGAGTTGCGGCTCGGCACCCCCTCCCTGTCACTGGTCTGGAGTCGCTGGCAAGTCGCATCCGGCGCAGTGTTGCAGACCTTGCCCAAGGCCAGTGGCTGGGGGCAATGGTTTGTGGCCCAGCGGGAGGGCGAGGCGCAGCTAAGCATCGTTGGCCGCCCTCGTTGCAAGGCGGATGCCGCCTGTCCACAGTTCATCCTCCTGATGCGCGTTGAGGTTCGAGTCAACTGAATTCCCAGCCGGTAGCGAACTGCCCGGGTCTGGTGCAGACTCGGAGTGGGCGGAAGCTGCCATCGGAGCCGGGGCCTCCTCATGGCGGGCAGCGAACACCTGGTTCTGGCCCCGGTGGCCTCGCGGGGAGCTCAGGATCACCGCTCCCCGGTACTCGCCGCAGCCCAACAGCTGGGGATTCCAGTGGGCAGAGAGCTGAGCGGCGGCCCATGGGTGGTCGCCGCCGCCGCCAGCTTCATCTGCTCACCGCAGGAGTCGGGAAGCTTCTTCCCCGCGCCGCCGCCCGTCGGGTCGAGGGCACGCTGCGGCCGCCTCCTGGACACGGAAGCGGTGCTCCAGCGCCAGGACTCCGCAGCTCCCTGGGCAATCTGCGACGCGCCCTCTGTGCCGCGTGTGGCAGTACCGCAGCCGCGAGCCAGAACCTGGGACTGAGTCCCCACCCGTGGCGGACGGCGCGACCTGCCAGGGAGCCTGGCTCGCCAGTCAGCCCCAGGCCTGGTTAGCTCGAGCGCACATCGGGAG
>PLTL01000044.1 GCA_003164475.1 Candidatus Dormiibacterota bacterium
TGGCGAGCTTCGCCGAGGATCAGGAGGGGGGCTGGGTGCCGCCGCCCCTGACCTTCCCAACTCTGGGGGAGAGGCCGTAGCGGGCGGCTGCTGTGGTACCGCCCGGTGCTCGGGTCCGTGTCGCCAGCCGCAAAGTATGCTAGGCGCCCGCGATTACACCGGAAAGTCGACGATCGCCCGCTCCTAGGTCTGCTGGGCCCCCGGACACCGTCGCCGTGCCCTTCGGCGCCAATTAGGGAACGAGCTAGACAATAGGGTCCCGACTTGTGGACCCGGGAACTGAGGACTACGCGCGTTGTCCGCATGAGAACTTTGCGCCGCTTCATATCTAGTTTGCGGCTCGTGACACCTTCCTTAGCACCGGGCCAAGTGCGTGAGCTCTAGACTCGCCCCACGTGAAGGCTGGACAGACGACCCTCAAGCCCCTCATCGAGGGTCAGAAGCAGTACCGCGTTCCCATCTTCCAGAGGGCCTACGTGTGGGACGGTCCCGAGGTGCTTCAGCTCTGGGAGGACATCACCGTCCAGTACCGCGCCATGCGTCCGGCCGCCCCGGGGGAGGCGGCCCGGCCGTCCCGTTCGACCCACTTCCTCGGCAGCTTCGTGCTGGCTCCGCTCGCCAGCCCGGCACGGGGCGTGACGCCCTACGTCATTGTCGACGGGCAGCAGCGCTTGACGACGCTGCTCCTCGCCCTTGCGGCATTGCGCGACGTCCAGGCGAAGACCGACCCAGGCGCGTGGAATCGGTCCAACCAGCTCTATCTGCGCAACGAGTTCGCCGAGGGCCTCGACCGATACAAGCTCCTCCCTGCCCAGCTCGACAGGGAGGCATTCTTCGCCTGCATCGACGGCGAGGCACCGGAGAACGCCGCCGGTCGCATCTTCGACGCCTACCACTTCTTTAGGGGGCGGCTCGCCCGCAACCTACCCGACGATGACGAGCCCCTCGACCTGGCTGACATGGAGCGGGTGATCATCGACCGCTTGGCGGTGGTGGAGATCACCGTTGAAGCCGACGACAACCCCCACCGAATCTTCGAGTCACTGAATGCGACGGGGGTGGGGCTCACCCAGGCCGATCTGCTGCGCAACTACCTCTTCATGCTGCTGCCGACCCGTGCCCAGGAGGTCTACGAGGGGGTCTGGCTGCCGATGGAGCGAGAACTGGGCAGCGAGAACCTCGAGGGGCTGGCTAGGGTCGACCTCCAGCGCCGAGGGATCGACGCCACCAAGGACGACGTCTACCGGCTGCACCGCCAGCGGCTCGAGGGGGTGGTCGGGGGCGAGGACGACGTCGTTGCCGAGATCCGGGACCTGGCTGTCAGGGCCCAGCATTACCGTCGCCTCATCGACCCCGCTCATGAGGAGCACCCTGCAGTTCGGGCATCGCTCCATCGTCTTCAGCGGTGGGGAGCCCAGACCACTTACCCGCTGCTCATGCACGTCTACGATCTTGTCGACCGCAAGTTGGCGACCAAGGATGATCTGGCTCGGGTGCTTGAGTACATCGAATCCTTCCTCGTGCGCCGACAGATCGCCCAGGTTCCGACCAACCAGCTGAACCGTCTGTTTGTTGACATGATCGGCCAGCTTCCCGCTGACAAACCAGTCGCCGAGGCAATCCGCGACGCGCTCTCTGGCGAACGTCGGTATTGGCCGACCGATGAGCAGATCCGTGATGCGGTGCGCACCAAGTGGTTCTACTACTCCGGCCGCTGGGATCAGCGCAAGCTCATTCTGGAGCGGATCGAGCAGAGCTACCGGCACCTGGAGCCGGTGGACTTCTCCGCCGCGAAGCTGACGATCGAGCACGTCATGCCGCAGACCTTGAGCGACGAGTGGCGCGACGCGCTGCGCGCCCAGGGCGCAGACCCGGAACAGGCTCGCGACGAGTTCCTGCACACCCTCGGGAATCTCACTTTGACGGGGTACAACGCTCAACTCAGCAACGACGTGTTCGCCCGGAAGCAGCAGATCTACCAGAGCAGCAATCTGCAGATGAACCGCAGCATCGCCGAGGCATTGACATGGGGACCGGCTGAGATCCTCGCACGCGCTTCCGAGCTCTCCGAACGCATCGTTGGGATCTGGCCGCCCCCGGTTCCAGGCGCGCGCGGCGTTCCGGGGGTTGGCTTCGACTGGAGTCGCATCGACGCGGCTGTCACTGCCATCCCTCCAGGCCGATGGACGACATACGGCGACCTGGCTCAGCTGGGCGGCACCAGTCCGCAGCCGGTGGGCAACCGCATGGCGTCGTCAGCTACCAGCCCGAACGCCTATCGAGTCCTCGACCGGCACGGTCGCATCAGTCCCGCCTTCCACTGGTCGGATCCGGAGGATGGACGGGAGGTCCGAGCGCTGCTCGGCGAGGAGGGAGTCCAGTTCGACGCTGACGGCGTCGCCGACTGGGACCAGCATCTGAGCGCCTACGACTTGGCGCTCTTGCTCCCCTACGAGTGCGACGCGGACGAACTCGAGCGGCTCCGCCTCCTCGATGAGGGGAGGAGCCAACACGCGGACGGCGCCAAGCCATGGGTCGTCGACGGAATGAGCTGGCACCTGGGACAGCAGGCATCGGCGAAGACGCGCCCCATGGCAGAGACGCTCCTGGGCCTGATAGCCGCCGCCGCACCGGACACGTCACCCGTTTGGACCCAGAAGACCTACGTCAAGTGGGAGGTGGATGGTACGAGCTGGCTCAACCTGTGGTGTCGCACCTCTTGGTTGTGGCTCGGCGTTCGCGAGGTACCGGTCAGCAGCGAAGAGGTAGCGCGCAGATTGGGTTTCTCGCTCGTCGACAGGCCATCCTGGACGAATAATGGCCCGTCTCACGTGCAGCGGGGGCCAAGCCGAGGGTGGACCTGGATCATGTTCCGGAATCGGGACGACCTGACGGGTGCCTCCGCGGTGGCACTGACGCAACTGCTTACCGAGGCGCATGCCGCGATCATTGCCACCCGGGGTAGGGAGGGGACCGGCGAGGAGCCCTGGCTCGTTGACGGGCGGCAGTGGCACCTCGGGGAGCGGTGCTCCATCAAGACCCGACCGATCCTTGAAGGGCTACTCGGGATCATGAAGTCGGTCGCGCCGCTTGACAGCGGACCTCATTGGACCAAGTACTACATCGGGTACGAGGTCGGCGGTCGTCTCTGGGCGTCACTGAAGCCGTGGGACAGCTGGGTCTGGCTTCGTCTTCACGGGACGATGCTGTCGAGCCACGCCGCGTCGGATCGTCTGGGATTCGAGCACGTCCCATCGGGCGAGGAGCCGGTATGGACGTCGGAGGGGCCATCTCTGGTCCAGCCGTCAACGCGCCTTCGGGGCATTCGCATCATGCTGCGCAATCTCAAGGACGTCCAGGAGGGCAGCGCCACCGCGATTGAGGACGTGTTGCGCATGTCGCTCGGTTCCGCTGCGGCCGGACAGGTCAGCCCAGTAGCGGGCGAAGAGGACGACGACGAGGTCAGCGTGGCTGTCCTCGAGGCGGACAGGGGGTTGGCCCCCGCGGCCGCCACGACTGGCGCGTAGCGAGGCAGGCACACCCTTCTCGTGCACTGTTACAACTCCCGGCCCGCTTGACGTGGGTTGTTACATGACAGCGCTCAAGTCGGCCTGAGACGAGGAGCCGTGCAGGATCCTGAACGACGATGGGGCCTGATCCAGCGTTCCCAAAGGAACTCCTTCCGGAACTAGTTTGCACTTCGTCGCGCGTTCGGGAGCCGGGGCCTCGAAGCGAAGAGTGGCTCACCTACCCAGGCGCTGGCTGGAAGGGGAACCCGCCCGGGAAGTTCGGCAGGGGTCGAGGGGGAGCAAGCCGAGCCTGCGCCACTACGGGAGGCGACGGCTGCAGCTGGCGCCCGAGCTGCCACCTACCGTCGTCGGTCGGCACGAAGGCAGTGTGGGCGTCGAGAGCCCGTTCGACCACTACTGACTCCCAGCCGAGGGCAGCGGCGATCTCGTCGACAGTCTGCGGGTGGCGAGACGGGGAGAGGTGGCGCACCAAGGCTCCAAGGGGCGGGGCATCAGCGTCGTCGACCAGGGCGGCCTCACGCAGGAAGGTGTCGCCCTGGGTTCCGTTTACGAGCACCGTGACCGTGGCCTGGCCGGTGGCTCGGGCGACCCTGCCGACCGCGCGGACAGGCGGCGTGGACGCGAGCCACTCTCGGCTGCGCGGGTAAACCAAGACGCCGACGAGGAGGCCAGCCAAGACGATCGCCAGGATCGCAGTACCCCGCGGTCCGATCGCGCGCTGAACCCCACCGTATGCGCTCCGACCGGCGTGGACGAGGCCCGAGACTGCCTCCGCCCCACCCCAGCCGTAAACCCAGGTCATCTCGTCGGAGAGAGCGGCGTCGGTGGCGGCGACGATATGGGCGAGCCAGGGGCGACCCGTGCCCAGCAACCCGAGGTCGGTGTCCTCGGACAGGGCCACCTGCCCGAGCAGCACCGCCAGGGCAGCCAGTGGGGCGTCGTCCGGGTCATGCGCCAGCGTCGCCGCGACATGCGGATGAGCAGCCACCGAGTCCACCAGGTCAGCAGCATCCACGACCGTCAGCTCCGGCCGGTACTCGGATCGCCACACCTCCTCCGCCGCGTCAGGATCTAGGCTGGCCTTCTGGGCGAACCCCCGGATCTTCTCGTCCATCTCGTCGACCACGTGGCGAGGGGCGATGATGCTCACACCACTGGTGCGGAGGGCCGAGAGCATCCGGCCGAACTGGCGCCGGCGGACTCGGCGAAGGACGTCGCTGCGGAGCACGTTGGTGTCGACGAGCAGCACGCGCACCGACCGCTCCCAAGGAAGCGGTGCGGGAAGCTGGCTCATCGAACCCGATGTCATGGGCACATCCTCCCACAGCTTAGCCGCTTGACGGACAGATGTTCGCCCGTCCGCCCCGTCTGGGCCATGACGACCTGACGGTGCGTTCGAGCGGGCGTTCGTCGGGCACCTCGAACGGGCGAGCTCACCAGCTACGCCGCTTGCGGTGTCGATGGCCAGCTGGTCGGATCCAGGATCGCGGGGATTTGCTGGGCGATCCGATCGAAGGTGAGCAGGGTGCAGCCAACGAGGTCGGGTCGGTAGGTCACATCAAGCTCCGGTCGGCTCCTCGCTCCCGCGCGCATGAAGGCTCGGATGGGTACCGCCCGTTCCTCGGTCATGTTCTCCATCAGGCCAGCCGCGTCACGCAAGTTGACCATCCAGCCTGCGAGGAAGATGGAGACAAACAGAGCCGGCTCGGGCACGTTGGGCACCGGCATGGCAAGGGACAGCAGGTCGCCCAGCGTGTCGGTACGGTGGTCGTCAACCGGTGTGCTGAAGGTTCGGCGCAGGGCCTGGAGGAGCACGGTCGGAGCCCCCTGCATGCGGCGGAGCGTCTCGGGGTCGAGAAGGAGCACCTCCGGGTCCCTCGCACGAAGGCCCACGAGGAGCGCTGCAGCCGACTCGATGTCGGCCCGGTCGTGGATGCGGCGGCGAAGGGGCGCGTACTCCCGCCTGGAAGAGAGCTCGTCGGCGAGGAGCATCGCCTCAGCGTCGAGGGCGTCACCGCTCAGGGTGGCGAACCGCTCGTCCAGGGAACCCGCCCACCGGTAGTGGGTCAGTTTCGATGACGGGCTGGTTGAGCGCCCGGGTTTCGTCTCCCGCACAATCACCATGCCGTGGTGGTTACGTGGCCGTGACCCCCGACCACAGGGCCGGGGCGGAGTCGTAGGATTCTCTCGTGCCCGTCCCCACGTCACCGGGAGCTAGGCTGCCGTGACCACAAAGAGAATGAACCTCTATTCCGGCCTGCTTTACTCTGAGCCCAGCTTCCTGCGGGGAGTTGCCTCGATCCTGGATCTGGGCGGGAACCTCCTCGCATTCAACGTGTCTCCGACGGATGCGATTGCGGATATGCTAGCCATTCGCTCCGATTGGCGCGCTGTGGGTGGTGATATCGGAACCGCCATGAACGAGCAACTCAGTCTGGCCTTCTGAGGCCGTGGGTGACGCAGGCCCCACCTTGCCCCTGGACGACGGCACCACGCCCACGGGCACGGGCATCCCTCAAGGCGGTCCCGTCGACGTCGTACCCGCGCAGTTTGGGCCGCGGGCGGAGCAGGTGGCCATGCCCCAGATGCTCGCCTTGGTCCAAGCCCAGTTGCATCAGCACAACATGTTGCTGCCGCCTCCCGAGATCCTGGAGCGGTACGAAGCTCTGATCCCGGGCTCCGCTGCCCGCCTCATGGCTCAGGTGGAGAAACAGGGCGAGCACCGCCGCGCACTTGAGACTACCGCTGTGAACGCGGGGCACAGGAATCAGTTGGCAGGGACAATCGCCGGTGGCGTGGTTTGCTCGGGAGTTCTCGTGGTGGCAGCGCTGGCGGCGGTCAACGGGCAGGCCCTCGCTGCGGTGCTGATGGTGGCTCTAGTCATCGTTGCGTTAGCGGGCGTTTTCGTTACGGGCAAGGTGGGCAAGGAGGGGGAGATGAACCGGAAGTTCGAGGCCATGCTCGACCATCTCCCATTGCCCATCGGCGGGCGGAAGCCTCCCGAAGGCCAAGCGAATCGCCCGTCAGCCCACTAGGGCAACGATCTCCTCGATCCGCCAGACGTGGTCGGCGACCCCGGCCGCCATCGCGGGGGTCCGCGGGTACGGGTTGGCCAGGGTCTTGTGGGGCCGGGCGAAGTTGTAGTACATGAAGTGGAGCGAGACGGCCGCCGCCAGGTTCTCTACCTTCCGGCTGAAGGCGTTGGTGAGCCGCGTGAAGCGGCGCATCCCCATCCGCATGGTGAGGTTCTGCCGCTCGACGTAGCTGGTGGAGATCGCTGCGTGGTCAGGGTGGCCGCTGATCTCCTCGACCTTGATGCCCAAGCACTTCGCCGGGCTGTAGCGCGTGTCGGCCTCGGGGTCGGTCCCGTACAGCTTGATGATCTGGGCGTAGTCGATGTTGGAGCCGAAAGCCCCCTCGACGGCCTCCAGGTAGGCCCGATGGCCGTCCGTGGTCAACTGGACCCGGTTGGCCAGCCGGCCCCGCAGATCGTCCATCAGCGCGATGGCGGAGGCGCTGGAACGGTCCGCGACCAGCCACGCGGGGACGAGTTTGGTGTCCGCGTCGATGGCCGTCCACGTCCAGACGTCGCCCCAGCCGAACTCCCCGCGGTGCTCCTCGGGAACATTCCGAGCCTTGGCGTTGCTGAAGCTCCAGATCTCGTCTGCCTGGATGAGACGGCACGAGAGGTCGCGGAGCACCCGATCCTGGTACTCGGAGCAGGCGGCCCCGAGATCGACCAGGAGCTTGGTCACGGTGTTCTTGGCGACCCCGGTCAGCCGGACGGTGGAGCGAATCGAGTTGCCCTCGACCAGGCACCTGACCACCGCGGTCCGCCGAGCCGGTGTGAGCTTGTTCATACTGACCATTATACATGAGCGCTTTTATAAAAGTCCAGTATGAGATCATTCATAAAAGCAGCACGAAAATCTGCTGCCCCGAGTATACTGGCCCTTGATGCTGACCGCCGACCAGATCAAGGAGCGCCTCGACCCCCTCGCGGATGACCTCGTTGAAGGACACCTTCGCGGCTGGGAGATGTGGCTCCAACTCATGCGGGAGCGGCCGGACTTCACCCGTCCGCTGGAACGCTCCGAGCGAGCCGCCTTGGTTCACCGCCATGTTTGTCAGGAGATCGACCAGCGGGTGAGCAGGCGCGGCTATCAGATGAACCGTGCGCTCACCTTCTCGGCCCTGGCGGTGGGGACCGACCTGCTGGTCCGCTTCAAGTACATGCGCGATGGCCAGCCTTGGAACGTCCAGACGGGTCAGCAGCGGCTCTTGGCGCGCCAACTCTACAACGACGACATGATGGACGCGCTGGCTCTGGAGGGGTTCACCGAGCCGCCTACCTTCGTCACCGCGGGGTACATCCTGGACCCGCGGGAAGCGGAGATCGCCAAGGTCTTCATCCTGAGGGAGTGCATCGGCCTCGACCCCCAGATGATCGACCTCTACCCGCGCCGTCAGGTCGCCGCCGAGCCGCTGGTCTTCCCCTTCATCCCCGACATGCGTCCTGCCCGGATCAGTTCGGATGAAGAGATCCGTATTGCGGAGGAGCCCACGAAGGACGACTCATGATCGAGACAGTCAATCCCGACACCCTCACCATGGCACGTGAAAGCCGAGGGGTAAGTCAAGCAAGTCTCGCTGAAGCCGTGGGCGTTACGCAGGGCCTCATTTCAAAGGCTGAGAACGGCATCGTGTCGCTGTCGACCGATGAAGTGCAGAAGGTCGCGAAGGTCTTGGACTATCCGGTCAGCCTCTTCTACGACCGCGACCACATGCGCGAGGCGGGGAGCGGCTGCCTCTATCACCGCCAGCGCAAGACCATGCCGGCGCGGCTCCTGCGAGAACTCGATGCCAACATGAGGATGCGCAACCTCAATGTGCGGCGCTTGCTCAACGGTCTACGCATGGAGCGAGACCGGACGTTCTTCACGCTCGATCTGGACGAGTACGGGGGCTCCCCTGCCGCCGTGGCGCAAGCACTACGCCGAGCTTGGCGCATCCCGCATGGGCCCATCTCCAATCTGACTGCTCTGATTGAGTCCGCCGGGGGTATCGTCTACGCGACCGACTTCGGCACGCGGAAGTTGTTCGGGATGAGTTGCTGGGCGACACGCGACTACCCGCTGTTCTTTCTGAATAGCGCTGCACCGACCGCCGTATTGCGATGGACAATCGCCCACGAGTTAGGGCACCTAACCATGCACTGGAGTCCAAGCAACGGAGACACAGAAGACGAAGCGGACGAGTTCGCCGGAGAGTTCCTTGCGCCACAAGATGAGATCACCCCAGAACTCAGAAACCTGCGATTTGCGAATCTCCCGACCCTGAAGATGTACTGGCGCATCTCTATGAAGGCCCTCATCAACCGAGCCCGTCGGCTGGGGGCCATCGACCCTGTAGCAGCCATTCGGCTCTTCAAACAGTACAGCGCTCACGGCTACAACGATGTCGAGCCCTTCGCTCTCTCTCCAGAGCCCGCGACCTTGCTAGATGAGGCGGTGCGCTTCCATCTTGATCGTCACGGATACTCACAGGCCGAGTTGGCAGAGGCCGTACGTCTGACCGAGTCGGAGTTCGATAGGGTGCTGCTTGGGAGCTACGCGCGCAGGGGACCTCTCCAATTGGTCAAGGGCTGAGGTCACCCTTCCAACGAGCCGCGGCGGCCTTGCGCGCGATCTCGGACCGCTCCTCGGGCGTGAGCTTTGCAGCCCTGGCCCTTCCGCCCTTCAAGCCGCCCCGCCGTCCCAGGGAGACGGCCGCGGGGTCCTTGCCCTCATCGGGGTCGGGCAGGGTGGGCTCTCCGACGGCGTCCCCTACGATGGAGGCAGCGAGGCGGTTGAGATCTGCGGGTCGGTGCGTGCGTGAGCGGTCAGGCATATCCCAACGGAAGCACAACCGGCCCGGGTCGTCAACCCCGACCGGATTCAAACTGACCCACTACCCGCCCACCGGAGGAAGGCGACCTGATCCGCCCGCCACGACTCCCAGCGCTCGAGCGGCACCTCGCTCCACCAGACCGCATGGCGGATCCGCGTTGGGTCCTTGGTCCGGGCCCGCGCATCCGCCACGGCGCGGAGCTGAAGAGAGGCCCTCGCCCGCGACCGGCCGCCGACAGGGCGAGCCAGGATGCCCTGTTCCCGCAGGCGAGAGATCATGGCCGTGCTGATCCCGAGGCTGTGGGCCTCAGCCATCACCTGCCGGCTGCTGAGCCAGGCCTCCGAGATGGGGTTGGTGGTGGTGGCCATGGGTTGGATTCTGAACCTCGCCTCTCTCGAGGTCTGCGCCGGATATGCGAAGGTCGGTCACCCACCACCTGCGCCGGCCGCCTCGCCCTCGGGCACCACCGGATCCGACGGCTGCGGCGGGGCCCACCGCCACCAACGCCCAGAGCGTCAGGAGCGGGGTGGTGATAAGCTGCATGGTGCGTAGGAACTGACGCTCCTGACCCCGACCCCGCCGGCCGCCTCGGCCGCTGACGGAGGGAAGGCCTCGATCCCGGTGAGCCAGCCAGCCACCAGGTGAAAGCCATTCGGCGAGGGACCGAAGGACCGACCGCCGTCCTGCACCGGTAAACGGTCACCGGAGAGGGCGCCGGGGCGCGACGGGTGGCAACCCGCAGCCCAGCCAGATGGACCGCGGTTACCCATCAGGAGGCCTGAAATGGCCGCAATCACTGACGCCCAGCCGGGCACCAACGCGTCGATCGGCACCGAGACGACCACCCCGGTGGCCGTCGACCCCACCGCTCAGGACGAGCCGGAGGCGCCGTTCATCAAGTCACAGGATCCGGACGAGGATCGCGAGGATGAGCCCTCGGACCCTGGCATCGTCCCGGAGCCGGCCAAGACCGCGGCCGTGCGGCGGCTTGAGGAGGAGCTGGCGAAGCGGCTCCCCGAGTCGGTGGCACGCGTCCTGAGTCGGGCCATCGTGGACCCCGCCAAGGCCCGCCGCGAGTTGCAGGCACCCGCCACGGTCCGGGTCTTGGGAGGCTCGGCCCTGGAGGTCATCCGGGTGGACCTCTACTCGCACATGGTCACGCCGTCGCCGGCCAACCCCCGCGATAGCGCGGAGCGCCGTCTGCTCATCGAGGGGGACGGGGCGTCCGGGGCTCTCCTTCCACCCCAGCCGCTGGCCGGCAGTGCCAGCGTGATGGTGGTGGAGGCTGCCGATCCGGAAGCGATGGCGGAGACGATCAACCAGTCGCAGGTGAACCTGCTCGCGACCAACTCCTACGAGAAGGACATCGAGGCCGACGGCGTTCTGGTCCCGATCACCGTCCTCCCCATGCTGGTGCGTCACAAGAACGGTTCGCCGGAGGTGGTGATCCTGGCCACGGTCGACGGGTCAAGCAGGACCGCGAGCTGCCACCAGCTGCTCGGCATCTCGTCGAGCAAGGCGGCATACGAGTTCGGTCGTGATCCGCGGCGCATGCTGGGTCTCCTCGGCGAGATGGCGGCTGCGCTTCGTCGGTTTCAGGCCGGCTCGGACGAGGCCCCTCCGCAGGTGAAGGCGCTCATCGTCCCCGCCCAGGTCGTCATCGGCTACAGCGGAAAGGACCTCCGCCGGGCCATCCAGGGCTACCTCGGGCTCCAGCACGTGTCTCACCCCAAGGAGTGGACCGACGCCGGCGAAATCGAGGCCAAGGCGGATGCGATGCTCCTTGAGCTGCGGGATGACGGCGTCAGCGAGCCGGCAACCGCCTGGTATCAGGGGAACCTCACCGCCGCGGATGCGCGGGCGATGGGACTGCCGTCCTCGTTCGACGAGCGCAGCGTGGAGCTTCTGCACACCGTGATGGAGCGTCGGAAGGCGGCGTCCCGGGGGCTGCGCCGCGTCGACCGGGAGATGCAGCGGGTGCGCGACCCCAAGCTGGCCGAGGTCTGCGCCGACCTGGCGCTCCGACCTGCCCGGGCGAGCTTCCGTGGCAGCCGGGCGGACGTGGCCAGGAAGGACCTTCAGGACCTGTACGGCAAGGCCATGAAGGTCAGTTGGGCCTACACCGGTCGGTCCCCGGAGGCGCTCCGGGACCTCGCCCTGCAGGGCGTGGGTGGCAGCGGCTATACGCCGGCGGGAGTGGAACTGGCGCTCCTCGCGGCCTACTGGATCGTCAGCAAGGGGGTCGTCCGGACCCTCTACTACAACCAGGTACTGGCCAACGGACAGCGGGACCGCCGCGGCGTGGACCAGATCATCCTGGGCATGCTCGGCTCCGAGCGGGGCGTGCACCAGCTCTACCGGGTGGTCGCCGACTCGCGCGCCGGCATCCTCAACCCGCGCCTGGTCGACGGCCGCGGCGAGGTGGCGTTCGCGAGCACCGGGCTGCCGGCTGAACTCACCAACGATCGGCTGCGGGTCGACCTGGTGCCGAACCGCAACGAACCCGAGCCGCTGCCCGTGCCTCCCGGGGAGACGCCCGAGACGGCCCTTCAGCAGCATCAGGTGAGGGTCCTTCAGGGGGCGCGGTTCCTGCGCCAGGAGATCGACGAGATCAAGGACCCGACGGAGGCCACCGGGCTTCTTGTCGAGGAGCGGGGCTGGCCGGTCGCCAGCGCCCAGGAGATCATGGACGACCTGGATGAGGTCCGCACCGAGATCGCCCATTGGAAGCGGGTCGCGGCCATCCGCCAGGCACCCGCGACGGCCGACGACGATGGGGGGCTGACCTCAGACGAGGTGCCGTTCGAGCTCTAGGCGCCCCCGGGGTAGCTGGGCAGGGCGAATCCTCTGCCCAGCTTCTCGGCTACCAGATCTAGGGCACTGGCCAGTCAGGCCCACAAGATGTAGGTGGTATGATGAAAGGTTCCCACCCGTTGAGGAGAAGCAGTGGTCGAACCGGCGCCGATCTCGACTGACCCGTCTGCTGCGACGTCTGCTGACGAGGACTCGGTGGCGGCCACTGCGGGAGTCTCGCACCCGTTTCAGGTGCTTGCCCTGGACGGCGGAGGGATCAAGGGGTTGTTCAGCGCAGCCGTCCTGGCGGCCATCGAGGCCGACCTTGGCACGGTGATCACCAACCACTTCGACCTTATCGTCGGCACCTCCACAGGGGGGATCATCGCTCTTGCCCTGGGAGCTGGCATCCGTCCCCGTGAGGTCGTCAGCCTCTACACGGGCATGGCGAGCCATGTGTTTGCGGGGGCCCGTCGACGGGCGCCTCTGCGCCTGGTCCGCCGCAAGTTCAGCAACGCCCCGCTCCGGGATTCGCTGATCCAGAGCCTCCGCGACCGGGCGCTCTGGGAGAGCCTGGTGCCCCTGGTCATCCCCGCCTACGACCTCACCTCAGACCAGGTCCACCTCTTCAAGACGCCCCACCACCCCCGCCTCCGTCGCGATTGGCCGCTGAAGATGGTCGACGTGGCGATGGCGACCTCGGCAGCGCCCACTTACCTGCCCTCGTGGAAGGTCGACGGGGTCCGGCTGGTCGACGGCGGCGTCTGGGCCAACAACCCGGTGCTCGTCGGGATCGCCGAGGCCGTCAGCGTGTTCGGTGCCCGCCTCGAGGATGTGCGGGTGCTCAGCCTGGGGACGACCGAGGACCTGGTCGGTCGTCACCGCCGGCTCGATCGCGGCGGGCTTGTGCAGTGGGCAAACAGCGCCGTACCAGTGGTATTGCGGGGACAGAGCATCGGGGCACAAAACATCGCCTACCACCTGATTGGCGATCGGCTCGTTCGGATCGACGAGCGGGTCCCGGCCAACAGTCTCCGGATCGACCGCGCCGACCCCGATGCCCTGTTCGGCCTCGCGTCGTCGCTGAGCCGCCAGCGCATGCCGGCGATCGAACCGTTCTCCCGGCATACAGCCACACCCCTCCGCCCATTTCACCGCCCTGGACAGGAGCCCCTACCATGACCATGACCCACACTCCACTGGATCCCCTGGATGCCCTGCTTGACGGCACGGCCGCTGAGCTCGATCTCCCTCAGGCGCTCCACAACGCGGCCGTCGCCTACTACCAGGAGGTGGGCGGCTGGCTGGCGGAAGACGCCATGGCGCCCACCGGGAGGCTGCTCTACCCGCAGGGCTCTTTCCTGCTCGGTACGGTGGTCGCGCCGCTCCAGGGGAACGACTTCGACCTTGACTTCGTTGTGCTCGAACCTCTCGAGAAGGTCAGCATCACCCAGGCCGACCTCAAGGCACGGGTCGGCGGGGCTTTGATCCGGCAGCTCGGGCTGCATCGCACGTACCCCGCCGCCAACGCGACATGCAGTGAAGGCCGCCGCTGCTGGACCCTGACCTACCCCGGGCTCCACGAGGACCTTCTGCCGTCGATCCCCGACCGCGAGGCCCCGCCCACCGGCATCCTTCTCACGGACCGTCAACTCACTACCTGGCAGCACAGCGACCCCCGCGGCTACGCCGCATGGTTCGAGCAACGGCGTCAGCCCACCCTCGTCTTCAAGGAGGCCCGTGGCCGGGTGGAGACCGTGCCCTCCTGGCAGCGGGTCAAGTCACCGCTGCAGCGCGCCATCCAGGTGACCAAGCGCCACCGGGACCTCCATTACCTGGAGAATCCGGATGATCGTCCCCCGTCCATCCTCGTCACCACGTTGGTGGCTCTGACCTACGCGGGTGGGAGCGGCGTGCTGGACACGGTGGTCCACGCTGCGACGCACATGGTGGATCACGTCGAGCATCGGGGGGATGTCTGGTGGGTGCCCAACCCGGTGCAGCCCTTGGAGAACTTCGCGGACAAGTGGGCCGCCCATCCTCTGCGGGCTAACAGGTTCTTCGACTGGGTCCAGGCTCTGAGGGGGGACCTCGCCTCGATCAGGGAGGAGCTCGGGATGCCCAAGATCGTCAAGCGTCTCGGCGTCTACCTGGGTGAGGGGCCGGTCGAGAAGGCCGCGGAGGCCTACGGCCGCAGCACCTACGAGCAGCGCGCCTCCGGCTTGCTCAGCGTGGCCGGCAGCGCCGCTACGCTTGGTGTCGGGGGCGCGGGCAGCAAGCTCCGCGACCACGGCTTCTACGGTGGTTGACGAATCTCACCGCATCGCCCTCGGTGCCCAGCTGGTGCAACTCCTCTGGGCCATGCCCGGCAGCACCGGTAGGGTGCGGCCAGGGTACCTCTCGTGGCAAGCGGCCTTCACTCCCACCACGCGCAGCGCCACGTACACCGTCCGGGTGAGCTACCGGGCTGGTGAATCGCGCCCGGAAGTGATGGTAGTCAGCCCCCCGCTGGTCGCTCGAGGGGATGGGCAGCCGATTCCGCACGTCTTCCCCCGGAACCGGCCCTGCCTGCACCTGCCTGGAGAGTGGACGAGCGACATGTGGATGCACCAGACCGTCATCCCATGGGTTTCCGAGTGGCTCTTCTTCTACGAGTTGTGGCTAGCGACCGGCTCATGGATGGGGCGCGGTCATGATGGAGCGAAGCCGAGCACGGCCGAGGTAGTACCCGGAGCGGCCTAACTCCTCATGGGACCGCGAACCAGGACGGTCGCTCCGAGTCCCCTCAGCAACACTCCTCCCCCAGAGGGGCGCCGGCGGCGGTGTGGGAGGCACTGGCGAGCATCACTTGAGGGCCGGTTCGGAGAGACGGCAAGGCCCCTCCCGAACGCCACCGTCGGCGTTCATCCAGTCGCGGGAGACAGTGAACGGGCCCCACCGTCGACCCGGGTGTGATGGCCGGCCTGCCATACAACGAGCTCGCCAACCCATCCAGGCTTCACCAGCTAGCCGCGGCGTCGCGGCTCGCCGCACATCGCTGGTCCGCCATTGGCCGTGCTGACGTCGCGAGTCGGCTTCCCTCTAGGATCCCGTTGCATGGCAAACCCAAACGAACAGAGACTTGCGACTGCGCTCGTCGAGAGACTCTCCCGCGAACAGGTTGCCTGCCATGACATCCCCACCGGCCCACAGAAGACGCCCGACTGCCGGTTCGTGGATAGTCGCGGACACGAATACGTGGTGGAGGTCACGCGCCTCCTCTGGCCCCCGGCGTTGGCGGCCTACAACTTCGTCGTGGAGAAGGTGAGCCGCGTCCTTGAGCCCGATCTCGGAGGTCCGTCGTACATCTTGTACTTCAGGCCCGATCTCTTCCCGGGCGGACTGGTCTCTCGAGCAGACGCCAACGGGATCGTCAATGCGGTGCGCGCGCAGCTCGCGCTTGGATCCCTTCCAGAGCCCTTCACGCCACTGCCCGGCTACGAGATCCGCCCGTCGGACTCACAGGGCTCCTGGATTGAGCCCTGGCCGGTCGTGCCGGATCTCGCCTACGACATCGTCAACACGGATCCAGCTGCGCGAGCCCTTCAGGATGGCTTCGAGGCCATGGTCGAAGAGGCGGACGAGAAGCTGCAAAACTGGTCGGGCAGGCGCATCCTCCTGGTGGACATTGCCCAGTCCGGGTTGGATGAGATGTTCCACGCGGTGTATCTCAAGGGTCCGCCCCCGCTGCTCGCGGCTTGGGCTGACGCTCTGGTGGGACGCTGGCCAGAGGTCGAAGAGGTCTATCTGGAACCCGGCGTGCCGGTATGGACGAGTGCGATGAAGGGAGGGAGCACCGCGATGCCCTGGCACGCCGTTCGGGCTCCGACCAGGTTTGCCGGCCAGCCGCGGGGCGTGCACATCCAGATGCGCCCGCCGCCGATGAGGCTCGTGTAGGAACTTCTGAAAGTCAGTTCCACGCTCCCCGAGCGAGGGGGGTCCAGCCCGCGGCCGTCCCGGCCGTGTTGGAACAGCTGATGGTGTCGAGCCGGCGGAAGGCCCCATACCGCACCGCACCAGGTGAGACCGGCAAGCTTCCAAGGACCGCTTTGGCGTCAAGTCTCGCCGCGCCGAGTGTCGCCTCCACGCACTGAAACACCGGCCACTGACCCTTGTTGAAGAAGACCTCCGCAGCAACGTCGACGACGCGCTGCTGCGAGACCGTAAGGGGGAGCAAAGAGTCGATCGACCACTTCGTCAATCTGAGTGGTTCGGCTCGACATACCCACGACTACGCCACCTCGGACCCCGAGCTTGCGGCATCGGGCCCGGTGTCGTGGAGCTGCCGGTAGATCCTGGTGGCGTACAAGTCGAGGAGTGCCTTCTTGAACTCCGCATCATCCAGGATGCGCCGGAAGATGGCCTCGTTCTCGTCCACGCGGGCCATGATGGTGGGGAGGAAGCGCTGATCGAAGACGAGCCGGAAGTTCTCGAGGGTATTCGCCCTCGCCTGCGCGACCACCTCCGAGTCCGCCAACCAGG
>PLTL01000387.1:0-2743 GCA_003164475.1 Candidatus Dormiibacterota bacterium
CGCACCCTGCTGCTGACCTTCTTCTGGCGCCATCTCCAGCCCGTGATCAACGAGGGCCACCTCTTCATCGCCCAGCCCCCGCTCTTCCGGATCGCGGGCTCGCGCAACCGGGTGGTCTGGTGCTACAGCGAGGAGGAGTTCCGCGAGCGGCTGAAGGAGATGGGGGAGAAGAGCAAGGTCCAGCGCTACAAGGGCCTGGGCGAGATGACCGCGGACCAGCTCTGGGACACCACCCTCGATCCCGAGCACAGGGTGCTGCTCAAGGTCGAGGTCGAGGACTCCCTCCGGGCCGATGACATCTTTGACCGGCTCATGGGGGTGGCGGTGGAGCCCCGCAAGCGGTTCATCCAGGCCCATGCCAACACGGTCCGGAACCTGGATATTTGAGCTCCGACTCCCCGACTGTGGCGGTAGACGCGATGGGTGGGGACCGGGCTCCTGAGGCGCTGGTGGCTGGAAGCCTGGTCGCCCTCCGGCAGGAGCTGGACCTGCGCCTCATCCTGGTTGGTGAGCCCGACCGGCTCACCCCCCTGGTGGGCCCCGGCGGGGACATGCATGGTCGTGTCCGGCTGGAGCCGGCTGCGGGCGTCATCCCGATGGACGCCCACCCGGCCCAGGCGGTCCGGAGCCAGCCCAGGGCCAGCGTCAGCGTGGCGGTCCGGTTGGTCGGGGCGGGGGAGGCTGACGCCTGCTTCAGCGCCGGCAACAGTGGTGCCACCGTGGCCGCCTCCCTGCTGCACTTGAGGCGTCTTCCCGGCGTCTCGCGGCCTGCCATCGGGACCGTTCTCCCGGCCCCCGCCGGGCCCACTCTGCTGGTCGATGCCGGAGCCCAAGTGGATTGCCGGCCGGAGTGGCTCGCTCAATTCGCCCGCCTCGGCAGCGAGTATTGCCGGCTGGTGCTGGGCGTCGAGAGCCCCCGGGTCGGCCTGCTCAGCAATGGGGCGGAGTCCTCCAAGGGCAATGCCCTGGTCCAGGCCGCTCACGAGTTGATCTCCGGGCTTGGACTCCGCTACCTGGGGCCGGTCGAGGGAAGCGACCTCGTCAATGGCAAGGTCGACGTTGTCGTGAGCGACGGATTCGCCGGGAATGTCGCCCTCAAGACCGCCGAGGGGGTGGCCGAGGCGATGCTGACGGCTTTGCGCCAGGAGGCCGCCGCTGACCTGCGCTCCAGGTTGGGGGCGATGCTGCTGCTGCCCCGGCTGCGTCGGCTGGGGGAGCGGCTCGATTGGCGCCAGGTCGGCGGGGCGCCCCTTCTCGGCGTGGGTGGCTTGGTCTTCATCGGGCACGGCCGCTCCGACGCCCGGGCCATCACCAGCGCGATTCGGCTCGCCGCCGCCGCGGTGAGGTCAGGAGTGGCCGGAGCCCTGCAGCTGGCCCTAGAGCAGCCGGAGAGAGAGCCGGCCCGGGTGCCGGGGAGCTGAATGGGGGCCGTTGATCCGGGCGGGGGCGGCAGGGTGACCGGCGTCCGCGGCGTCGAGCTGGTGCAGGAGATGCGCGAGTCGTACCTGGTCTATGCCATGAGCGTGATCGTGGCCCGGGCCCTTCCGGACGTTCGCGACGGCCTCAAGCCGGTGCAGCGCCGGATTCTCTACGCCATGCAGGACCAGGGGATGACCCCCGGGGCCAGCCACCAGAAGTGCGCCGCCATCGTCGGCGAGGTGCTCAAGAACTACCATCCCCACGGCGACATCTCGGTCTACGACACCCTGGTCAGGCTGGCCCAACCCTGGGTGATGCGCTATCCCCTGGTCGACGGACAGGGGAACTTTGGGTCCCCCGAGGGCGACCCCGCCGCCGCCTACCGTTACACCGAGGCGCGGATGACCCCGATCGCCGCCGAGATGCTGGCGGACATCGAGAAGGACACCGTCGAGTTCGTCGACAACTACGCCGCCACCAAGAAGGAGCCCTCGGTCCTCCCGGCGGCGATGCCCAACCTCTTGGTCAACGGGGCGTCCGGAATTGCTGTGGGGATGGCCACCAGCATCCCGCCCCACAATCTGGCCGAGGTCTGCAATGGGCTGGTGCGCTTGGTGGACAACCCGGAGTGCTCCACCGAGGAACTCATGAAGTTGATCCCGGGGCCGGACTTCCCAACCGGGGGGATCATCTACGCTCGGGATCTGGCCCAGGTGTACGGCACCGGGCACGGTCGGGTGGTCCAGCGGGCGCGGGTGATCTTCGAGGAGTCCAAGTCCGGCCGGGAGCAGATCATCGTCACCGAACTTCCCTACCAAGTTAACCCCGGACGGGTGCTGCAGACCATCGCCGAGCTGGTCAACGATCGCAAGCTGGAGGGGATCGCCGACCTCCGCAACGAGACCGGTCGGCGTGAGGGCACGCGGCTGGTGATCGAGCTCAAGCGCGACGCTCGGCCCTACACCGTGCTCAACAACCTCTACAAGCACACCCAGCTTCAGTCGACCTTCTCCTGCATCCTGCTGGCACTGGTGGACGGGCGGCCCCAAATTCTCTCCCTGCGCAGCCTGCTTCAGCACTACCTGGAGTACCGCCGGGAGGTGGTGGAGCGGCGCACCCGGCACGACCTGGAGCGGGCTCGAGAGCGCGCCCACATCGTCGAGGGCTTGCGCATCTGCCTGCAGCACCTCGACGAGGTGATTCGCCTCATCCGCGCCGCGGCTGACGAAGCCAGCGCCCAGCGGCAGATGGAGGAGCGGTTCGGCCTCACCGATCGGCAGAGCAAGGCGATTGTGGACATGCGCCTGGGGCGGCTCACCCGGCT
>PLTL01000387.1:2757-11661 GCA_003164475.1 Candidatus Dormiibacterota bacterium
GAGGAGGACCTGATCCCCCGCGAGCAGGTGGTGGTCACCCTCACCCACCGGGGCTACATAAAGCGGACCTCTGCCACCGACTACCGCTCCCAGCGGCGGGGGGGCAAGGGGGTGGTCGGGGCCAAGCGTGTGGGCGAAGGAGACTACGTGGAGCACCTCCAGGTCGCTTCGACCCACTCGGACATGCTGTTCTTCACCAACCGGGGCAGGGTCTTCCGGCTCCGCACCCACGAGGTCCCCGATGTCTCGCGGCAGGCCAAGGGCACCGCCGTGATCAATCTGCTGGAGTTGGATCAGGGTGAGCGGGTCACCTCGATGCTCTCGGTGGACGCCTACTCCGACGAGACCTACATGGTGATGGCGACGCTGAGGGGGCACGTCAAGAAGACCCCCGCCGCCGCCTACGCGTCAGTACGGCGCAACGGCCTGATCGCCATGAGCCTGAGCGAGGCGGACGAGCTGAACTGGGTCAGGGTAAGTACCGGCGGCGACCAGGTTCTGCTCGTGACCCGCCGCGGGAAGGCGCTCAGGTTCAGCGAGAAGCAGGTCCGGCCCATGGGCCGCGACACCCAGGGCGTCACCGCGGTGCGGCTGCTGGCAGGCGACATGGTCGCCGGGGTGGACATCGTGCGGCCTGACGGATACGTGCTGGTGGTGACCCAGAACGGGTACGGGAAGCTGACGCCGGTCGCCGACTACCCGGTCAAGAGCCGCGCCATCCAGGGCGTCTACACCCTCGACCAGCACGCCATCGCCAAGGTGGGGGAGATCGTGGGCATGCAGATCGTCGAGGACCTCTCCGACGAGCTGATGCTGATCAGCGCCGGCGGTCAGATCATCCGCATCCCCCTGGAGGGGGTGAGGATCTCAGGGCGTCAGACCCGCGGCGTGATCCTGATGAGACTCGATGACGGGGACCTGGTCGGCTCGATCGCCGGCGTCGCCCCGCCCGGCGACCTCGAGGAGCAGTAGCTTTCCCGCCGGCTCCACTGGCCCTCACCGGTAGGCTGCGGTGAGCCACATCCTCTTCCAGCTCGACCACCTCCCGGCGGTCGGGATATACGCCTTCCTGGTGATCTGGCTGGCGGCGGAGTCGGTCGGCGTGCCACTGCCGGACGAGGCGGTGTTGCTGGCGGTGGGCTTCCTGGCCCACAAGGGCTCCGTTCAGCTGGCTCCCGCGGTCGCCTGTTCGGTGCTGGGGGCCGCGATCGGGTCCAGCGTCTCCTACACCCTGGGACTGCGGCTGGGGAGGCCGGTGGTGGCCCGGATCGCGAGACGGATGGGGATCCACCCAGCGCGGCTGGAGCGTGCCGAGGCGTGGATGCGGCGCCGCGGCGGTATCGGCGTGTTCCTGACCAGGGTGGTGCCGATCGCCCGCAACGTGGCCTCGTACGCGGCTGGGATCGCCAGCATCCCCGAGAAGATCTTCTACCCGGCCATGCTCAGCGGCTCGCTGGTGTGGTGCGTCACGGTGCTTTCGCTGGGAGACACCCTCGGCGCCCACTACCGGGAGATCCTTCGGGTCGGGGGCACCGCTCTCCTAGTCGCCGTCGGGCTGGCGGTCGTCGCCGTGGTCGCCTGGCTGACCTGGTCCCGGCTCCGAAGCCGCGGGAGCGGTTCCCCCAGCTGAGTGGCCTGATCCGCTGGTCCCAGCCGCTCCGAGCCTTGACGGGGCTCCTCTGCCACAATGCTGCCCATGGCAGAGTCGCGCACAGTAAACGAGGCGGAGGGGCTGATCGAGTTCATTGACGCCTCGCCCTCCCCCTACCACGCCTGCAGCCGGGCGGCCGAAATGCTGCAGAGGGTCGGCTTCAGCCAGCTGGAGGCGACAGCCGAGTGGCCGGAGGGGGGCAGCCACTATGTGTCCCACGGTGGCACCCTCATCGCCTGGTCGACTCCCCGGCGTCTCGCTCCCAGCTCTGGCTTCCGGATGGTCGTGGCGCACACCGACAGCCCCAACCTTCGGATTCGGCCCCAACCTGACCTCACCGCGCAGGGGTTCCGGCAGATCGCCGTCGACGTCTACGGCGGGGCGCTGCTCAACTCCTGGCTGGACCGGGACCTTGGCATCTCAGGCCGGGTGGTGATCTCAACCTCCGCCGGCCATGAGGTCCGGCTGTTGCGGGTCGGCCGCCCGATCCTCCGGATTCCCCAGCTGGCTCCCCACCTCGGTCGTGAGGTCCACACGGAAGGGGTTCGGATCAATGCCCAGACGCAGCTGGTTCCGATCTGGGCGCTCGACCGCAGCCCAGCGCCCACCTTCTCGGACTTCCTCGCGGAGGAGATCCAGGTCGATCCCAAGCAGGTCCTCAGCTGGGAGCTGATGGCCCACGACCTGGTGCCGGCTTCGCTCGTCGGGGTCCGCCGGGAGTTCATCAGCGCGCCCCGGCTCGACAACCTGGGGTCGACATACGCCGCCACGCGGGCGCTGGCCGAGCATGCGGGAGGGGCCGAGAGTGGAGCCCAAGTGGCCGTGATCTGCCTGTTTGATCACGAGGAGGTGGGCAGCCGAAGCTCCTCCGGTGCTGCCAGCAGCCTGCTGGGAGCGGTGCTGGAGAGGATCGTCATGGCCCAGGGGGGAGGCCGCGACGACTACCTTCGAGCCCTGGCGGGGACGATCTGTGTCTCCGCGGACATGACCCACGCGGTCAACCCGAACTACCCGGAGCGATCCGAGCCAGGGCACCCGGTCAGGCTCAACCAGGGGCCCGCGATCAAGGTCAACGTCGGCCTGCGCTATGCCACCGACGCCCTGGGGGCGGCCGCCTTCACCGCCGCGGCCGATCGAGCTGGGGTCCCGGTGCAGCGCTACGTGGCCCGGGGCGACATCCCCTGCGGCAGCACCCTCGGCCCGATCATCGCGGCCCAACTGGGAGTCGACACCGTGGACGTGGGCATGTCCCAGCTGGCCATGCACTCGGCCCGCGAGCTCTGTGGCGCCGAGGACCCCGGTTACATGGTCCGGGCGATGTCGGCGTTCCTGGGCCCTGACCAACCGAGGCGGAGTCTGCCGGAGGCCCGAGCTTCCGGCCTATAGCCCCCTCCCCTCAGGAGGAGGCGCCCGGCTCCGTGGAGGGCGCCTCGGGCATGGCCTGGCGGATCAGGATCAGGCGACATTGGGCGTGGCTGAGCAGGTCCGACGCCGCCCGGTCGAGACTGAACTCACCGAAGCGTGGCTTGAGCTCGAGGCCCACCACCATTAGGTCGGCGCCCCAGCGCCTGGCCTCGTCCACCACCGCGGGCCCTGCCTCCCGTGCCTGAAGCACGGTGGTCTGCACCTTGGTGCCGAGCTTCGCCGCGACCAGCTCCATCTCGGCCAGCATCTCCTCGGCGCGACCCAGCTCGTCGCCGAGGCTGGCCGAGAGAGGCAGACTTCGGGCCACCTCAAGGACGGTGATCACCAGGATGTCGGCCTTCGACGGTTGAGCCAGCCGGCAGGCCGCCCTCAGCGCGTCCTTGTCGCAGACGTCGCCGCGCACCGGCACCACGATGCGATGCGGCGAGAGGATGCTCTCGTGCTCGGGTCCGTCGTCGCCGCTCGGTTTGCCTCGGAAGAAGCGGGAAGCCATCGCTGGCATTGTCGCCATTCGGGGCGACCGCCGGTGCCGGTGGGCAGGAGGGGAGCGTGGGACCGGGCACCCGGGACATCCGGGAACCGATTCGGACCGGTCCCGGTTTTCGAAGTCCTGGGCATGCATGGAATCGGGCCATGCCAAGGCGCGCGTGGCGGTCGCGGCAGAGGTCACCTGCGAACGCGGATATACTCGCGGAAGTGAAGGTCCTGATCGTGGGCTGCGGCCGGGTAGGGTCAACCCTGGCCCGCGAGATGGCCCGCGACGGCCACGACGTCTCCATCGTTGATGTCTCGCGCCGGGCTTTCGATCGCCTTGGCCCGGACTTCCCCGGCAGGGTGATCCTGGGCAGTGGTATCGACCAGGAGGTGCTCGACCAGGCCGGCGCCGGTAAGGCGGACTGCTTCATCTCAGTCACCAACGGCGACAACCGCAACCTCATGTCCGCCCAGGTGGCCAAGGAGATCTTCAAGATCCCCAAGGTGATGACCCGGGTCTACGACCCGATCAGGGAGCGGGTGTACCGGGAGATGGGCTTGTACACCTACTGTCCGACGGTCATCGGCGCCGCCATCGCCCGGAGCTACTTCGACGCTGGTGCGGGCGAGGCAGACCGGGCCCGTCACGCGGTCACCGCCTCGGAGGCTTCCGGTGTTGCCTGACCGCCCCCCCTACATCATCGTGATCGGAGCCGGCAAGGTCGGCTTCTACCTCAGCCGGCACCTGCTGGCAGCAGGCTACGAGGTCGCCCTGGTCGAGAAGGACCCGGCCCGTTCCTCCTTGGTGGCTGCGCAGCTGGGCAGCTGCGCCTGCCTGGTGGGTGATGGCGACGAGATGGCCTTCCTAGCCACCACCGGCATCGAGCGGGCCGACGTGGTGGCCGCGGTCACCGGCGACGACGAGGACAACCTCATCGCCTGCCAGCTGGCCAAGCTCCAGTTCAAGGTTCCCCGGACCATCGCCCGGGTCAACAACCCCGGAAACGTGCAGATGTTCCACCGGCTGGGGGTGGACGTCGCGGTGTCCGCCACCGAGCTCATCCTGGGGGTCATCGAGACTGGGATGGCCAGCCACGAAGACGTGCTCGAGATGCCCATCGGCGGCAGCGAGTCGGCGGTGGTCAGGGTGACGGTGCCGGTGGGGAAGGCGGTGGGTCGGCAGGCGGTGGAGATCGCCGCCCTGGCGAGCGAGCGTCTGCTGCTGATCGTCCGGGATGGCCATGAGGTCCCACTAGACACCCTGCTTGAGGCCGGCGATCAGGTCCTGTTGTTCACTGAGCGGCCGGCCTCGGACTTCATGCTCGAGGCGTCGGACCTGCTCACTCCCGCGGTCCGCTGAGTCCTTCCTTCCCCATCTGACCGTACCGCTCCCAGAGCCGCCCTACCGCCTCCATCCCGCGGTACAGCTGGGCCAGGGCCACCCTCTCATTGGGCGCGTGAAAGTGATCACCGGGCAGGGTCACCCCGAAGAGCACGCAGGGCACACCCAGCTCCTCGGCAATCGCCGTCACGGGCGGGATGCTGCCGCCCTCGCGGATGAAGACCGGTCTCCTTCCCCAGACCTGCGCCACCACGTCCGCCGCCGCCTCCACCGCCGGGTGGTTGGACGCGGTGAGGGCCCAGCGCCCTGACGAGATCATGGAGAACTCGACGGTCACGCCCGGAGGCGCGATCCGGCGCAGGTAGTCGCCCACGACCCGGTTGACCCGGTCCGGATCCTGGTTGGGGACCAACCGCGAGGAGAGCTTGGCTCCGGCTTTGGCGGGGATCACCGTCTTGGCGCCCTCACCCTGGTAACCGCCCCAGATCCCACAGATCTCCATGGTTGGGCGGATCGTCCGGCGTTCCAGGGTGGTGTATCCAGCCTCTCCTCCAGCCACCGCTCCTGCCTCAGCCACGAACCCGGCCTCGTCGAAAGGGACCGCTCCCAGCTCGGCCCGTTCGGCCGCATCCAGCTCGTGGACATCGTCGTAGAAGCCGGGCACGGAGACGCGCCCGTCAGCGCCGTGAAGCTTGGCCAGCATCTCCGCCAGGACCGTGATGGGATTAAGGACAGCTCCCCCGTAGACGCCGGAGTGGAGGTCCGTAGCGGCTGCCCTGACCTGGATCTCCCAGTAATCGAGA
The DNA here is from genome assembly GCA_003164475.1 of Candidatus Dormiibacterota bacterium. Next base: position 8,453 of record PLTL01000387.1, read on the forward strand.
CCGCGCAGCCCGACCGTGAGCGCCGGGTGGTCCTCGGCCAGCATTCCGGTGTCCGAGATCACCCCGACATCGGCGCGGAGTCGGTCGCGATGGGCGATCAGCATCTCTTGGAAGTGCTCGGAGCCGTCCTCCTCCTCCCCCTCCGCGATCAGCTTGAGGTTGATGGGAAGCCGTCCCCGGGCGTCCAGGTATCCCCGCAGCGCTTCCAGGTGCATCACGATGTGCCCTTTGTCATCGGCGGTGCCTCGACCGAGCAGGAGGCCGTCGCGCTCCAGCGCCTCGAACGGGGCCTTCTCCCACTCGTCGACCGGGTCAACCGGCTGGACGTCGTGGTGCGCGTAGACGAGGACGGTAGGCAGGGCAGGGTCCTCGAGGCGCTCGGCGAAAACTGCCGGGTGTCCGCCGGTCTCCCAGACCTCGGCGACCGTGAAGCCGGCGCGCCCGGCCGCACGACGAAGGAACTCCGCCGAGCGACGCACGTCCCCGGCGCACTCCGGATCAGTGCTGACCGAGGGTATGGCCACCCACTCGGTCAGGCTCTCGACCAGCGGGCGCCGACGCCTGCGGATCGACTCCGCGAGGGCGTCGCCGGAGCTCACCGGCCCCCGACGCTGACCAGCGCAGGCCCCGGTCCGCGCGAGACGAGTCTCAGACCGCCTTCCCGATCTTGAAGATCTTGGTGCCGCAGACGGGGCATGTGCCGGTCGTGGCCGGCTTCCCGTTCTTCAACTGCGTGGGCTGGGGGTCGGCGATCTCCCTCGCCGTCTTGCACTTCATGCAGAAGCCGGTAACGGGCATCTTGATACCCCTCCACTTGAGCGTGGGCCCGAACACGGTGGCCGGGCGGTCAGCCGCATTGTATTCACCAACCCCACGCCCCGCAACCTCAACCGCATACCCAGTCCGGCTGGGAGACGGCAGCCGAGGCCGTCTGGGGATCGGTCGGGGCCGGTTCAGGAGTGGTCGGGGGTGGCTGCCCGCCGACGCTCCAACCATCCGAACAGCCCCGCGGCGTTGGAGGGAAGGCCGTTCATGGAGCCCGCAGCAGCCCCTCGGCCGGGCTCCGGCTGCTCTCCGGCTGGCAGCCGCTCGAGCAGGGCCCGCTCGATGTGATCGATGGAGGGCTGCTCTCGGTAGGCTTCCGCGGCGATCGAACTCCAGCTCCGGAGCCGATCCTCCGCCTCTCGCAGAACCGCCTGGGGCTCTCCGGCGGACCCGAAGTGGGTGAGGATCAGCTGCTCAGGGCGCAGCTCCGCGAAGCGGTGGAGCGACCCGATCGCCTGCTCCAGATCGAAATCGTCCGGCGGGGTGGCGGGCCGCAGCGCCCCCCCTCCGGGCAGCTTCACCCCCACGGCGTCACCCACCAGGAGGACACCCGCGTCCGTCTCCAGCACCGCGATGTGGTGCTTGGCGTGACCCGGGGAGTCGATCAGAAGCAGCTTCTTGCCCTGGCCCAGCTCCAACTCCTGCCGGTCCTGGGCGGGGCTCAGGCGATCGGGGTCCACGGGGGTCATCCGACCGTAGAGGGAGTCGAGCTCGGAGCCGTAAACGCGCCCCGCCGCCTCGACCAGCCGAGTCGGGTCGGCCAGGTGCCGCAGGCCCCGCCGATGGCAGACCACCTTGGCCTTGGGGAACTGGGCGGCGATCTCCCCCACGCCGCCGGCATGGTCCAGGTGGATGTGGCTGACCACGACCCAGGCCAGGTCCTCGCGGCCCAGACCGTGCCTGCTCAGCCCCTCGATCACGGTGGGGGCATCGCGCTGGGGTCCGGTCTCCACCAGGCAGGGCTGGTCGGCCTCGATCAGGAAGACGGAGTCGACCTCCTCCCAGCCGCCCAGCAGGGTGTCGATCTGCCAGATGCCGGGTGCCAGGAGCTTGTCCGTGCGGCCACCTCCGCGCGGTCGGGTGGTGCTCTCCGAGTCCTCCACCACCCAACCGTAAAGCAGCGGCCGTCCCGCCCGCTGCGGCCGAGGGGCCCAGCCAATTCACAGCTCGCGCCGAGGCCGTTCACAGTTGGGCACTCTTTACTTGGGCTCATGGGGTCGACCGCCCGCGTCGCGCTTGATGGGCACCGGTGTACTTTCGATACCTAGGGCGTGAGCTCCGCCGCCGGGTGAGGTCGGCGAGCGTCGTCGCCATCGGGCTGGCTCTGGGAGTGGGCCTGGTGATCACGGTCACCGCGGCCGCCTCGGGGGTGAAGACCGCCCAGGGCCAGGTGCTCCACTCCCTCTACGGGGTGGGCACCGACATCACCGTCACCAAGGCGGCCACCCCGGGCGGCGGTGGCCCATTTCGCTTCGGCGCGGCCCCCCCGACCGGGAGCGAGGCGGGCCAGGCCTTCAGCCGCGATCGCCTGACCTCGACCGGTGGGCTGACCACCATCCCCGGCACCGACGTCACCGCGATCTCGAACTTGAGGGACGTGGCCGGCGCCACCGGGGCCCTCACCTTGAACTCCATCCACGTCACCGGGACCTTCTCTGGCGGGTTCGGAGCCAGTTCCAGCGGCAGCTCGTCGACTCCCTTCAGCATCTCCACCTTCACCGTGGACGGCGTCAACGCCGATGACCCCGGACTGGGGCCGCTCAGTGCCTCCAACATCACCTCGGGAACCTCGCTGGTCCGGGAGTGGTTCGAGAGGGTGGCGAAGGGAAGCTCCTCGACGGACTCGCCCCTCGCCCTGGTCAGCAGCAGCTACGCCAAGCAGGACTCCCTCAAGGCCGGCTCGACGGTAACCATCGCCGGGTCGACGGTCAAGGTCCTGGGGGTCATCTCGCTCACCCAGGGCGCCGCCGCCGCCGACATCTACGTGCCCCTGAGCGAGGCCCAGAAGCTGACCGGTTACACCGCCAAGGTCAACACGATCTATGTGACGGCCGACAGCTCCTCGGACATCTCCAAGGTCCAGACCGAGATCCAGCACCTGATGCCCAAGGCCACCATCACCACCGCTCAGGACCTGGCCAACCAGGTTTCCGGGTCCCTGAGCACAGCCGCCACCCTGGCCAACTCCCTGGGGCTCTGGCTGGCGGTGGCGGTCCTGCTCGCCGCCTTCGTCCTGGCGGCTCTCCTCACCACCGCGGCGGTCAACCGGCGGGTGCGGGAGTTCGGGACGCTCAAGGCGATGGGCTGGCATAGCCGCCGGATCGTGGGCCAGGTGCTGGGGGAGTCGGTGGTCCAGGGCTTGGTCGGGGGCGCCCTCGGGGTCG
>PLTL01000043.1 GCA_003164475.1 Candidatus Dormiibacterota bacterium
CCACAGCGACGACCGCAGCTCAGGACCGTCCCCCGCCCCCACGCCGAGGCCCGAACCGCCGGGTCCGCGGTTCCGAGGCGGCACAGCCGGCACTCATCACGCACGAGTGGTTCCAGCTCCTGATTTGTCGGGGACGCCGCGCCCGAGGGCAGGGATCGACCTAGAGGTCGATAGGCGGGCGTATTGTCTCGGGCGATGCGCCACACCGGACTTCAGGGCAGGCGAGGCTGGTCTCACGAGTAGGGGAAGGCGATGACAGTCACCACCTCAGGTGGAGAGCGGATCAACAACCACGCGGGCTTCATCTGGTCGGTCGCCGACTTGCTCCGCGGCGACTACAAGCAGTCTGAGTACGGCAAGGTGATCCTCCCCCTGACGGTCCTTCGGCGCATGGACTGCGTCCTCGAGCGGACCAAGGCAGCGGTGGTGGCCCGGGCCACCAAGCTCAAAGCCCAGTCCATCGAGAACGTCGAGCCGGTGCTCTGCGCGGTGGCTGCTCAGCCGTTCTACAACACCTCCCCGCTCGACTTTCGCCTGCTGCTCCAGGACGCCGCCCACGTGGCCGGCCACCTCCGCGCCTACATCGCCGGATTCTCCGGCGGGGCCAGGGATGTCCTGGAGAAGTTCGAGTTCGACGTCCAGATCACCCGCCTGGAGCGGGCTGACCTCCTTTACCTNNGAGCACTTCACCCCTCGTGAGGTGATCCGGCTCATGGTCAATCTCCTCTTCGCCGAAGACGACGAGCTGCTCCGCGATGAGGGGGTGGTCCGAACGCTCTTCGACCCCGCCTGTGGCACTGGCGGGATGCTCTCCGTGGCGGAGAACCACCTCCGGGATCTCAACGCCTCCGCCCGGCTCGAGGTCTTCGGCCAGGAACTCAACGAGGAGACCTACGCCGTCTGCCGCTCCGACATGATGGTCAAGGGCCAGGACGCCTCCCACATCGTCTGCGGCAACTCGTTCAGCCAGGACGGCCACAAGGGCAAGACGTTCAATTACCTGCTGGCGAATCCGCCCTTTGGGGTCGAGTGGAAGAAGGTGGAGCAGGTGATCCGGGATGAGAGCGAGAAGCTCGGCTTCCGGGGTAGGTTCGGGGCGGGACTCCCCCGGATCAACGACGGAAGCTTTCTCTTCCTCCAGCACATGATCTCCAAGATGAAGCCCCCGGAGGAGGGGGGCAGCCGGCTGGCCATCGTCTTCAACGGCTCCCCCCTCTTCAGCGGAGCGGCGGGCTCGGGGGAGTCCGAGATCCGCCGATGGATCATTGAAAACGACTGGCTCGAGGCCGTCGTGGCTCTCCCTGACCAGCTCTTCTACAACACCGGCATCTCGACCTACTTCTGGATCGTNNCTCTTCTACAACACCGGCATCTCCACCTATTTCTGGGTGGTGACCAACCGCAAGAGCAAGCGGCGCCGGGGCAAGGTCCAGCTGGTCGACGCCCGGGAGTACTGGACCAAGATGCGCAAGAGCCTCGGGGACAAGCGCAAGGAGCTCTCGGCGGAGCAGATCGATGAGGTGACCCGGCTGTACGCGGGCTTCGAGGAAGGGGAGCTCGTCAAGATCCTCCCCAACACGGTCTTCGGCTTCCAGCGGATCACCGTCGAACGGCCCCTGCGGCTCCGCCACCAGGTTACGGAAGCCACTCTGCTGGCTCTCACCGAGGCCAAGGCCTGGACGAAGCTCAGCCGAAGCCAACAGCAGGAGGTGAAGGCCCTCCTCGCCGGCCTCCAGGGCTTCTCCACGGTGGACCGCAGGCAGATGGCGCACAAGCTCGGTGACCTCCCCAACGGCCTGGACAAGGCGATCTGGGGGGCGGTCTCGGTCACCGACCCGGGGGCGCCCGTCGTGACCGGTCGGAAGGGGGCACCCGAGGCTGACCCCGATCTCCGGGACAACGAGAACGTCCCCCTCCCGGAACGAGGCGACTCGTGGGAGGCTGATCCCACCGAGCGTCTGCAGACGCCCCGATACCGGTCGACCGTGGCCGACTACATGGCGGCGGAGGTGCTGCCGTACGTCCCGGATGCCTGGGTGGACCACAGTAAGACCAAGATCGGCTACGAAATCCCTCTCACCCGACAGTTCTACAAGTACGTCCCGCCCCGGCCGCTAACCGAGATTGATGAGGAGATCAAGGCCATTGAGGCTGAGATTCAAAGCCTCCTGGTCGAGGTGACTTCGTGAACCAAGTGCGACTGAAGTACGTGGTGCGGATCAACCCGACCGACCTTCCGGAGACCACCGACCCGGGTTTTGAGTTCCGCTACCTTGACATTGGGGCAGTCGGGCGTGGAAGGCTTATTGAGGCGCCCGAAGCCTTGACCTTCGGTCAAGCTCCAAGCCGAGCGCGGCGCACAGTCCTGGATGGAGACACGATCCTAGCCACGGTCCGTACCTACCTGAGAGCTGTCTGGCCGGTCCGGAACGGTGGTGCCGACCTTGTGGTGTCAACCGGGTTTGCTGTGCTTCGAGCATTGGGTGACATGGATCCAGGCTACCTGGGTTGGGTGGCCCAATCCGACTGTGTAATCGAGGAGGTCGTAGCTCGCTCTTCTGGAGTTAGCTACCCGGCTATCAACGCCAGCGACGTTGGCGACGTCCGTATTCCGCAACCCTCACTCGCACAGCAGCGGTGGATCGCGGACTACCTCGATCGAGAGACGGCTCGGATCGACGCTCGCATCGCGGCGCTGCAGCGTCTGGTGGTGCTTCTCAAGGAGCGTTACCTTGCTCGAGTGTCGACCCTCACCACGCAGGGTCGAGCCCGACCACTACGTCGGTGCTTGGCCCTCCGAACGAGCGGCCCCCGAGGCTGGGCCGACCGGGTGGCGAATGAGGGCACGCCCTTTATTCGTTCTGCGAACCTGTGCGAGGGCGACATCACGCTGAATCTAAACGAGTTGGCTCGGGTGAGGGTTGACGATGACGCAGCCGAGGCCAACCGAAGCAGAACGCGCGAAGGCGATGTGCTCGTGGGTATCACTGGCGCCAACGCAGGCTGGGTAGGGTATGTTGCGAGCGATGCAGCGGGTGCCTTTATCAGCCAGCACATCTGCCTCCTGCGTCCCAGCGGTGTCCATGGTCGGTGGCTCGCATATGCTCTCAAGGCGCAGAGTGCGCAGGATCAGCTGCGAGCCGGTCAGTACGGCGGCACCAAGCAGCAACTAGGCCTCGACGATCTAGCAGAACTAGTCATCCCCGTCCCAGATATGGATGTGCAGTCAGCCGTAGTCTCCGCCCTTACTACTGAGGGCGCCGCGGCCCAGGAGACAACTCGCCTGATCCAGTCGCAGATTTCCCTTCTAAGGGAGCGACGCCAGGCACTGATCACCGCCTCCGTGACAGGTGAGTTGGAGATTTCGGAGATGGCTGCATGAAGCCCGACGAACTCGGCTTTGAGGCGGCCATCGAGGCGGCGCTGCTCAGCGCTGGCTACGGCCGCTCTGATCCAGCTACCTTCGATCGACCCCAGGGCCTCGATCAGGATCAGCTCTTCGCCTTCATCGAGGCCACCCAGCCCAAGGAGTGGGCGAACCTGGTCGGCCGCTACGGCGGCCAAGCGGAGGAGGCCCGACGCGGCTTCACCAAGCGCCTGTGCCATGACCTGGACCACCGCGGCACCGTCGACGTGCTCCGCCACGGGATCGTCGACCTGGGGCTGAGCTTCCGCCTCGCCTATTTCAAGCCCGCGCACGGCCTGACCCCCGAGCTGGTGGCCCGCTACGTTGCCAACCGAGTGTCGCTGACCCGCCAGTTGCGCTACGAGGCGGGCTCCGAGAAGTCCCTCGATCTGGCGATCCTGGTGAACGGGATTCCCACCGCCACCGCCGAGCTCAAGAACCCCATCACCGGTCAGACCGTCGAGGACGCTACCCGGCAGTACCGGAAGGACCGCGATCCGGGCAACGTCACCCTCTCCAGACGGTCGGTCGTTCACTTCGCCGTGGACCCGGATCGGGTGGCCATGACCACGCGGCTCGCCGGCGAGGATACCCAATTCCTCCCCTTCAACCTCGGAGCGGACGGCGGCGCCGGTAACCCGGTGAACCCCGCCGGATATCGGACCGCCTACCTCTGGGAACGGGTGTGGAGCCGGGACTCCTGGCTCGACATCCTGAGCCGCTTCATCCACGTCGAGCGACCCGACGAGGGCACTCCAGCAGAGCGCCGAGCCCGAGAGCGGGTGATCTTCCCCCGCTACCACCAGTGGGACTGCGTCCTGCGCCTGGAGAACCATGCCCGCGACCACGGGCCGGGGCAGTGCTACCTGGTCCAGCACTCGGCTGGCTCCGGGAAGTCCAACACCATCGCCTGGACTGCCCACCGCTTGGCCAGCCTTCATGACGAGCACAACCAGAAGGTATTCGACAAGGTCCTGGTCATCACCGACCGGGTGGTGCTGGATCGACAGCTCCAGGAGACGATCTACCAGTTCGAGCACGTCCGAGGTGTGGTGCAGAGGATCGAGAAGGATTCAGAACAGCTCCTCGAGGCCCTGAAGGGGGAACAGGCCCAGATCGTGATCACCACCCTCCAGAAGTTCCCCTTCGTGCTCCAGAAGATCGAGGAGCTTCGCGAGACTCTTCCCAACCGACGCTACGCAGTCATCGTCGATGAGGCGCACTCGTCGCAGACGGGGGAGGCGGCCAACGACCTCAAGGTGGTCCTCGGAGCGACCGAGGACCAGGAGATGACCCGGGCCGAGGCCGAGGACGCCGGCTTCGTGACCGATGCCATCGATGTGGCAGAGGAGGCCGTCGCTAAGGCGGTTCTGGGGCGCGGGAAGCGGGCCAACCTCTCGTTTTTCGCTTTCACCGCCACCCCGAAGGCCAAGACCCTCGAGATGTTCGGGACGCGCAACCCGGTGACGGGCCTCTTCGACCCCTTCCACCTCTACACCATGCGTCAGGCCATTGACGAGGGGTTCATCCTCGATGTCCTCCAGTACTACACCACGTACAAGACGCTGTGGCGGATCGAGAAGGCCATCCGCGACGACCCTCGATACGAGCCCGGGAAGGCCCGGCGGGCCATCGCCCGGTTCGTCTCCTTGCATCCCTCCAACCTCGCCCAGAAGGCGGAGATCATCGTCGAGCACTTTCGAGCTCATACCCGAACCAAGATCGGCGGAAAGGCCAAGGCCATGGTGGTCACCGCCTCCCGTCTCCACGCCGTCCGCTACAAGGAGGCCTTGGATCACTACATCGCCAAGCAGGGCTACACGGACCTCCACACGCTGGTGGCCTTCTCCGGTGGGGTGGACGACAAGGGGATCCGCCACACCGAGCAGGGGATGAACAGCTTCCCCTCTTCGGAGATCCCGGAGCGCTTCGGCACCGGCGACTACCAGGTGCTGATCGTCGCTGAGAAGTTTCAGACCGGCTTCGACCAGCCGCTCCTCCACACCATGTACGTGGACAAGGTCCTGCTTGGACTGGCGGCGGTCCAGACCCTCTCGCGCCTCAATCGCATCCACCAGCTGAAGACGGACACCTTCGTCCTCGACTTCCGCAACGAGTCCGACGACATCGTCACGGCCTTCGAACCCTACTACGGTCGGACCGTGGCGCCGCCGACCGACCCCAACGTTCTGTACGACACGCGGTTCCGGCTGGACCAGCACGACGTCCTCCGCGAGCCGGAGGTGACCGCCGCGGTGGCGGCGCTGCTGAGCGCGGGAGTGGCGGGCGCCCACGCCCAGGTTTACGCTCTCCTGGAGCCGGCGGTGGAGCGGTTCCGGACACTTGCAGAGCCAGATCGCCTGGACTTCAAGGATGCCCTCGACAAGTTCGTGAGGCTCTACGCCTTCCTCTCTCAGGTGGTGCCCTTCGGGGATACCCACCTGGAACGCGACTACCGATACTGCCGGGCCTTGGCTCCCCTCATCCGGAACGCTTCGACCAGCGAGCGCCTGGATCTGGGCGAGGCGGTGGCCCTCACCCACCTGCGCACCGAGATGACCT
>PLTL01000108.1:0-22115 GCA_003164475.1 Candidatus Dormiibacterota bacterium
AGGAGGTCTTTCATGGCGCTGATCTTTTTCTCGTTGATGAGGATCACCGGCTCATCGAGAACCACTTCCATCTTGTCGGGGTTCGTGACGAAGTAGGGAGAGAGGTAGCCCTTATCGAACTGCATGCCCTCCACTACTTCCAGCGTGGTGCCGATGGTCTTGGACTCCTCGACGGTGATCACCCCGTCGTTGCCCACCTTCTCCATGGCATCGGCCACAGTCTCTCCGATGGCGGGGTCGGCGGCTGAGATCGAGGCGACCTGGGCGATCTTCTCCCGCTCGCTGATCGGCACCGAGTACTTCTTGATCTCGGCGACCACGGCATCAACAGCCTTCTGGATCCCGGCCTTAACTTGTACCGGGTTGGCGCCGTGGGTAACGTGGCGGAGCCCCTCAGTGATCATCGCCGAGGCCAGAACGGTGGCGGTGGTGGTGCCGTCCCCGGCGATGTCGTTGGTCTTGCTGGCTACCTCTTTGACCAGTTGGGCGCCCATATTCTCAAAGGGATCCTCGAGCTCGATCTCCTTGGCGATGGTCACCCCGTCGTTGGTGATCGTGGGACTGCCGAACTTCTTGTCCAGCACCACGTTGCGGCCCTTGGGCCCGATGGTGATCCGGACGGCATCCGCGACCTTGTCGACACCGCGCTTCAGGGCCGACTGGGCCTCCGCGTCGAATAGCAGTTGTTTGGGCATGCGTCTCTCCTGTTCTTCCCCATCCAGACAGCTGAGGTTGCGGCCTTCATGTTAGCACTCAAGGTCGCCGAGTGCTAGCAGCCGGCCAGGGCAAGTGCCAGGCGGTCAGACGTGACCTGGCCAGCTCGGCGATCATGGGCGGATGGGAGATGGCCGAAGTTCGGCGGAGCGCCTCTTCCGGCCCGCGGCGGAGCCGGCCCGAGCCGACCTGATCCGGCGGTTCCTGCTGGCCCAGGGATGGGCCGGGCTCTCCCCTGGAGACCACCTGCAGCGGCTTCAGGCCCAGGGGCTTAGCCCGGAGGACTTCCTCTGGTGGCTGCCCGGCCCGGGCGGCGAGGTCCGGGCGGTGGCAGTGATGGCCCAGGGAAGGCTGGGGCTCATCGTGCCCACCCGGGATGGCCGCCCGGCGGCTCAGGAGCTGCTTGAGCGGCACCTGGCCGGGGCGCACCGGGTGATGGTGATCGAGGGCCAGCTGGACTGTACCTCGCTCAGCGAGTTCGCCGTCCACGCCCGGGAGGTGACGGTCGCGCCGCAGCTCGGACGTGACGCCACCGGGCTCCCCAGCACCCGTCCGGCCCGCCTCGAGGACGCCCCCGAGCTCCACCGGATCTATGAGCAGGTCAGTTGGATGCGGCAGGACAGCCCGGAGCTCTGGGTGGAGCGGCTGGAGCAGGAGCCGGCCTGGGTCGCCGAGATCGACGGCCGGGTGATCGCGGCAGCCCGCTGGACCAAGTCGTTCGGGCAGGCCGTCGAGGTTGGAGGGGTGGCCACCCATCCGGACTTCCGGCGCCGGGGCGGCGGCTCGGCGGCCACCCTGGCGGCCACCGCGGCGGCGCTGGAGCGGGGGCTGCTGACGGTGCTCCGCTACGGGGACCCCGAGCTGGCCGCTCTCTACCATCCGCTGGGCTTCCAGCCGGTGGGGCGAGAGCTGGTCTTCTACCGGAGTAGCTGAGCGCCGGCCGCCGTATGATCGCCGGGTGCCCGAGCTGAAGTCGGTTCTGGCCTGGTCTGCGGTGGCGGCCGGAGCGGCCATAGTGGCTGGACAGCGTCTGTCCAAGGCGCTGGGGGACCCGGAAGCTCCGTTTCTGGACTGGGAACTGGTGCGTCGGACCGCCTACTCTCGCTGCGGCGGGGAGGGCAGGGCCGAAGTGGAACAGGCGGGGCGGGACTACGACCCATTGGTGGCGGAGCTGGTTCCGGTGCTGGCCGAGGCGTGCAACACCGACCCCCAGAGAGCGGACTTCGGCCGGGTGCGGGTGGTCAGCCGGCACGGCTTCATCGACCAGAACCTGGCCATGATGCAGCGGATGCTGCGGCCCATCGAGGAGCGGCAGGCCGGCTGGGGTGCGGTGAGACCCAATCCCCTGATGCGGGTGCCGAGCAGCCTTTACATGGGTAGCCTGCTGGGCTTCATGGCCCGGCGAGTTCTGGGCCAATACGATCCGGTGCTGAGCTTCCCTCCCGAGGCCGGCCGGGCCGACGATCAGGCCGCTCCGCTGCCAAGCCCGGCGCTGCTGATCGTGGAGGCCAACGTGCGCGGCTTCGCCGAGACCTGCGATCTCCCCCTCGACTCGCTTCGCCGCTGGTTGATGCTCCACGAACTCACCCACGCCTGGCAGTTCGAGATCCACCCGTGGCTTCGGGACCACCTCATCTCCCTGATGGCCGAGTTGACCCGCGTTCCGGGGGGTGGGCGCAACCTCGGTCTGGAGGAGCTGGTCGAGGCCGCCCGGAGCCTGAGGCCCCAAGTGGCGTTGGTGGGCCGGATCCAGGCGGTGATGACGGTCCTCGAGGGGCACGGCAACTACGTGATGCGGGAGGCGGGCCGCCGGCACTTCCCGGACTTTGACGCCCTCGACGAGGCATTCCACCGTCGCCACGACCAGTCCCATCCGGCCGAGAGGCTGATGCTCCTGATCTCGGGGATAGTCTTCAAGTTGCAGCAGTACCAGCAGGGGGAACGGTTCCTTCGGCAGGTCGCCGGGTCGGCCGGTCAGAATGGGCTGGACCGGATCTGGACCGGGCCCGGGTCCCTGCCGTCCTGGTCCGAGGTCCACCACCCCGAGCGCTGGCTGGCCCGGATGGGCTTCTCCGCGCCCGGGGAGGCCGGGGCAGCCGTCCCGCAGCACGCTCCGGCCTGATCCGGGAAAACTGTAGGGCGGCGACCGCGCCCAAGAGAGAGCAACCTCCGACCAGCGCGGGTACACTTCGCGGGTGAAACGCCTTACGCGGGCAGTCTCTTTTGCGCGCCCCGGCTGTGTCCGCACATGCACCCCAGTGGAGAGTGTCTTATGAAGTCTCCCCAGCCTCGGTCCAGCTCGCAGGTCGTGGTCGCAGCCGTGCGTTCCGAACTGGACCGGCTGCTCGAGGCGCTCAGGGGTCTGGCCGGGCCTGGGCTGAGGCCGGCCCTGGTGCCGGTGCCCGTTGTCGGCCCTCCAGCGCGGCGGTCCGAGCTCCCCCGCCCCACGCCTCTCAGGATGGTCTTCGGGCGGCGGAAGGACGGTCCCCCTCAGGATGAGGCTCAGGAGGATGACGTGCCCGAGGCCCCGGACTCTGAGGAAGAGGCCGCGATTCCACCGATTCCCTCCGCGGCGGGGCCGGCCGAGCCCTCTGAGGAGTCAGGCCCGGACGAGACCGCGAGTTCGTGGTCTCCCCTCGACACCGCTGCTGCGGGATCGGTCCCAGACGAGCCGGATGAGCAGGAGCCGCCAGAGGTCGCGCCGGAGTCGGATCTCCCCGCCTGGGGAGTGCGGCCCTTCGCAGACCAGGAACCCCCCCAGGCCGCCGAGGCTGACGCTTCAGCTCTCTGGGGCACTGGGGTCGGCGAAGAGGAGTCCGCCACCTTCTCGCCCGCGGTGCTCGACTCCAGCAGCGGCACCGCCGAGCACCTCGGCTGGCTCCAGCCCGGTCCTGTGGAGACCGAGCCGTGGGGAGTCCCCGATGCCGGGGCCGCTCCCGACCAACCCAGCAAGGCCGGGGGCTTCGAGTTCGCACCCACCGATCTCGAGGAGGTGGACGAGATCGCCGCCGAGGCGCCGGCCGAGGAGATGCCCGGCGGTGAGCCGGAGGGCCTCGATAGCTTCTCCGAGATGGTCACCACTTCAGACGAGCGCTGGGCCGCTCCCTCCCCCGTGATCGAAGAGGTGGTAGTCGAGGAGACGGTCATCTACCAGGTTCCCGAACCGGTGGTGAGGGTTGAGCCTGGGGCTCTGTCCACCCGCTCCTTCCCACTGCCGGAGGGTGAGATCGTGTTCCGCAACCTGCGGACCGGGTTCACCGACCCCGCGCGGCTTCTGCGACACCTGGCCGGCGAGGGGCATACCGGGGTGCTCCACGTGCAGGGGACGGACGGCGGCGACAGCTACGTGGTGCTGGTGGACGGCTACGTGGTGGCGGTCGCGAGTGCCCACCAGGGCATCATCACCACCTCCAACCGGATCGCGTTCCCCAACTTCCCCAACAGTCAGGACACGATCAACGTCGTCAGCTACTCCCGCCACATCGCCCGGGGGCTTGGCTTCCTGCTCCACGCCCCGGTTCGGTTCGCGGGGCTGGGCGCCATGTTTGTGAACCTTGAGGGGTTGCGCAGCTATCTCAGCAAGTACTCCTGCAGCGGCGGCATGATCATCCACGCCCACGAGGGGGTGGGGGTGGCCCTCTTCGAGGAGGGCAAGCTTCTGGGTGGCTATGCCGGCACCCAGGCTCCGACCGCCGACCTGGGCCAGCTCCGCGACCTGGTCAAGGACCTGGAGGCCGAGATCGACGTCCGCTTCGGCGGACCCGCCGAGCTGGCGCCGATCCCACTGGACACGCTGCTGGCTGGTTATCCGTTGTGATCGACGGCCCGGGGCCAGGGGAAGGCGATGGGCTCACTGACAGCCAGCGCCAATTCTCCCGGGTAGCCCAGGCCTACCGCGAGAGCCGCACCCACAGCGATCCGGTCTCGCTGGCCCGCTTCATCGCGCTGGCCGATCTGCGCCCCAACCACCGGGTCTTGGACGTCGCCACGGGGGCGGGCCACACCGCTCTGGCAGCTGCGCCCCACGTGCTCGAGGTGATCGGCCTGGACATCACCCCGGCGATGCTGGACCAGGCCAGGCGGCTGGCGGCCGAGCGGGAGATCCGCAATGTCAGCTTCGTGGAGGGCGACGCTGCGGCACTGCCCTTCCCGCCGGCCAGCTTCGACCGGGTGCTGGTCCGCTCCGCGCCCCACCATTTCGTCCAGATGATCCCGGCGCTTGCCGAGGCCTACCGGGTGCTCCGCCCGGGGGGCGTCTTCGCGGTCAGCGACTGCTCGCCGCCTCCGGTGGTACGGGACTGGCTGGAGGTTGTGGAGGTGGGCCGAGACCCATCCCATGTCCGTAGCCGGGCCCTGGAGGAGTGGCGGGCTCTGCTCCAGTCCCTCGGCTTTACCGTCGAGCTGGCCGAGCGGATCGAACAGGAGAAGGACATTCTGGAGTGGTTCGCGATCGCCAAGCTCGACGAGAAGTCTCAGCGCAAGCTCCTCGACTACTACGACAGCGCCCCCCAGGCGGTTCGCGGTCAGCTCCTCCCCCAGTGGCGGGAGGGTCGCTTCTACCACCGGTACTGGCACGCGCTGATCCGGGCTCGCCGGCCCATCCAGCCCCCGACCTGAGCTCCGGGACTGGGGTAGGCTAGGCGGATGGCCGAGCCCGTCGACCTGAGCCCGATCCACCGGGAGCTGGATGCCGTCAAGCGGGTGATCTGCCACTGCCAGCTCCAGGGCGAGTGCCTCGGCTGCAAGGGCATCGAGATGGTGCGGCAGCAGCTGGAGGCGGTGGTGGCCGCGGCCTCCCAGCCGGTCCTGCTCCAGGTTGCCCAGGAGACAGCCGCCCGGGAGATGCTCACCCAGTTCGCCCAGATGCAGGAGCGCCTGATGGACGACCCCCAGATGCGCCAGGCGGCCGACGCGGTTCGTCAGCGGCTGATGGAGGACCCCGAGGCCCGCCGGATGATCGAGGAGCTGATGAATCGGCTCGGCCAGGGCGGCGAGCCCGGGCAAGGCCAGCCGGAGTGAGCCATTCCAGGCTCTCGGTGCTGGTTCTGCCTGGCGGCAACCGGCACATGGCGGAGAAGGCGGCCAGCCTGCCCGCCGCCGAGGTCGTGCTGGACCTTGAGGACGCCGTGGCTGAGGAGCCCGGCGAGAAGGCCAGGGCCCGAGCTCAGCTGGTGCAGAACCTTCGCGAACTCGATTTCGGGGGGCGAGCGGTGGCGGTGCGGATCAACCAGCTCGACGGACCCTATGCCCTGAGGGACGTCATGGCGCTGGTTTCCGAGGTCGGGGAGCGGATCTCCTGCCTGGTGGTGCCCAAGGTTAACTCGCCCTCCCAGGTGGTCTTCCTCGACCACCTGCTCAGCGCCCTCGAGGCGGAGCGTCCGGCCCGGCACCGGATCGGACTCGAGCTCCAGATCGAGGACCCCGCCGGGTTGGAGGCGGTCTCTGAGATCGCGGCCGCGTCGGCTCGCACCGAAGCGCTGATCTTCGGCCCAGGCGACTTCTCCGCCGCGATGGGGATGCCCCAGCTGACCATCGGCGATGGGACCGCCGGCTATCCCGGCGACCTCTGGCACTACGTCCTGGTCAGGATCGCCGTGGCCGCCAAGGCCCGCGGGCTCCAAGCGATCGACGGACCCTGCTCCGACATTGGCGACGTCGCCGGACTGGAGCGGTCCTCGGAGCGGGCCGCTGCCCTCGGCTACGACGGGAAGTGGGCGATCCACCCGTCCCAGCTGGAGACGGTCAACCGCGCCTTCACCCCGAACGCCGGTCAGGTGCGCCGGGCCGAGGAGATCCTGGCCCTCCTCGGCCAGCGCGGGGGAGCGTCGCGGATGGGCCAGGAGATGGTCGACGAAGCGCACGGCCGGATGGCCCGCGAGGTGCTCCTCCGGGCCGGGCTTGAGGCCCCCGACGGAGCCTCCCATGAGCGGTGAGCTCCGCGAGGAGCGCCAGCTGAGGTGGGCCACCCGGGTGGTGCACGCCGGGGACAACCCCCGAGGTGAGGATCTGGCCCTGGTCCCGCCGCTGCCGATGTCCGTGGTCTACGGCCACGGCAACCCGTTGGGCTTCTACTACGGGCGCGAGCACAACCCGAACTGGGAGCGCCTGGAGGGGGCCCTCGCCGACCTCGAGGACGGTCGGGGCGCTCTGGTCTTCAGCTCGGGGATGGCCGCCATCTCGGCGGTGCTGGAGGTCTGCGGGCTGGGCCACATAATCGTGGCTGCCCGGGATGCCTACATTGGCACCAGGGAGCGGCTCGGGCGGATGTCGGCCGAAGGCAAGTGCAGCGCAGAGCTGGTCGACGCCACCGACCTCGGGGCGGTGCGACGGGCCTGCCAGGGCGCCGGGTTACTGGTCATCGAGTCGCTGGGCAACCCGTTGCTGACCGTCCCCGACATCAGGGCGTGTGCCGAGGTGGCCCGCGAGGCCGGGGCTGTGACCCTGGTGGACAACACCTTCGCCACCCCGCTGCTGGTACAGCCCCTGCGGCTGGGGGCCGACCTGGTGGTCCACTCGGTCTCCAAGTACATCGGCGGGCACAGTGATCTGATCATGGGTGCGGTAGTCAGCGACCGCCAGGACCTGCTGGAGGGGATGCGCTACCAGCGGACCCACGCCGGGGCCATCCCGGGCCATCTCGAGACCTGGCTGGCGCTCCGCGGGCTGCGCACCCTGGACGTCCGGCTGCGCCGGCAGATGGGGTCCGCCGCGGCTCTGGCGGAGCGGCTGAAGAGCCTCCCCGGGGTGACGCGGGTCCACTACCCCGGGCTCGAGGAGCACCCTCAGCACCGGCTGGCGGAACGTCAGCTGCACGGCGGTTTCGGGGCGATGATCTCGATCGAGGTCAACGCCGACGCCGAGGCCGCGGAGCGGGTCTGCGCCGCGACCCGGATCTGGACCAACGCCACCAGCCTGGGCGCGGTGGAGTCGCTGCTGGAGCGCCGGGCCCGGTGGGCGGGCGACGAGTACCTCCCCGCCGGTCTGCTCCGGCTGTCGGTGGGAGTCGAGGCCTGGGAGGATCTTTTTGAGGACCTGGCCCGGGCGCTGGCGCGGGCGGGAGTCGCGGCCGCCGGCTAGGCCGGCTGCTGCAGTGCCGCCGAGAGCAGGCTGACCACGCCGTCGCGCATGGCGGCCACGTCCAGCTCTGGCCCCGACGCCGCCCAGGCGGAAACTGCTCCGTCGAGCATCATGGTCATGGCCTCGGCGAAGTTCTCGACCGGCACCGAGGCGGGCACCTCGCCGGCGTCGATCCCCTCTCGCAGGTAACCCTCGATAAAGCTGAAGATGGCGGCGCGGCGGAGCTTCATCACCTCGCGCAGGGCGGGGTTGGTGGGAGCCTCGGCGAGGGCGCCCAGGACCAGCCCCGCCGCATGCTGCCGGTCCAGGTCCCTCAGGTACTGGTCCACCCCCTGCACCAGACGGGCTCTGGGGTTGGCGATCTCCGAGAGCTGCTGGCTCAGGGCCTCCATCTCGGTCTCAATCTGGGAGAGGCAGATGGCGGTGAAGAGCTCGGCCTTGCTGGGGAAATAGCGGTAGAGCAGGCCCACCGACACCCCCACCTCGGTGGCGATGTCGGGCACGCTGGTGCCCTGGAAGCCGGCCCGGGAGAAAGCCCGGGCGGCCCCGTCCAGGATCCGTTGCCGCACCTGGTCCGCATGTGCCGTCGAGGGTCGGCCGTCGATGGCGCGCAAGGCTCACTCTCCGCCCCGAAGGGGCCTTTGACACCGGCACTCCAGCATTGCCCATAATCTAGCTGAATGAACATTCATTCACCACGAGCCGCCTAGCCTCGGAGGAGTCGAGCGATGTTCTGGCGGCTGGGCAGCTTCGCCTTCCGCTTCCGGAAGTTCATTCCTCCCGGTGCGGTCGGGCTCACCTTGCTGATGCTGGCCCTGTCCGGGCCCTTCGGCGGCCAGTTCGCCCCGGCCACCTTCTCGGTGCCGGGCTCGCAGAGTCAGCGGGCCAGCGACCTGCTCTCCCGCTACTTCGGCACCTCGACCGCCCAGCTGCTGCTGGTCTTCCACAGCAACCAGGCCAACGCCGCCTCCCCCCAGGTCCAGGCCAAGGTGGCCGCCACTTTCCAGCGGCTGGCGCAGCAACCGGTGACAGCCAGCGTCCTCGACTACGCCGACACTGGTAAGCGGATCTTTATCGGGGACCACGGCCACGACACCTTCGCCGTGGTCAACCTCAAGCTCACCGAGTCGGCCGCCACCAGCCAGCTGAGCCACCTGCGCTCCTACCTCCAGCCCCAAGCTGGCCTCAAGTTCTACCTCACGGGCTCGCCCCCGATCGAGGTTCTCTACGACTCCGCCCTCGAGGCCCAGCTCCGGCGCGCCGAGCTGATCGCGCTGCCGATCTCGCTGGTCCTGCTGCTCTTGGTCTTCGGCTCACTGCTGTCGGCCCTGCTGCCGCTGGTGATCGCCGGGCTGGCGGTGCCCACCTCGCTGGCGGTGATACGGATCCTGGCCGCTCACTTCGGGGTCTCGATCTTCGTCACCAACGTGGCCACCATCCTGGGGCTGGGCCTGGCGATCGACTACTCGCTCTTCTTCGTCAAGCGGTTCCGCGAGGAGATCCCCGACCACCAGACCGTCGACGCGGTCCGGATCGCCACCGCCAGCGCCGGCAAGGCCATCACGGTCTCCGGGATCGCGGTGGCGGTGGGACTCAGCTCCCTGCTCCTCTTCCCTTCCTCCACCATCGACAGCCTGGGGGTCGGCGGCGTCGTGGTCGTGGCGTTGACCCTCCTCTTTGCCCTCACCGCGCTGCCGGCGGTGCTCGGCCTCCTCGGCCCCCGGGTGAACTGGCTGGCCGTGCGCCGAGGCTTGCGCGAGGAGTCTGGACGGCGTGCGGGCAGCTCCGCCTTCTGGAGTTGGCTGGCGGCGACGGTGATGAAGCGACCGGTCCTGTTCGCCCTGCCCACCGCCGTGCTGCTGCTGCTGGTGGGGACCCCCTTCCTCCACCTAAAGCCCTCCACCGGCGCCGACGTGGCCGACATCCCCCCGGGCGCGGCCCGGACGGGCTATGCCCTGCTCAGCTACGACTTCCCCCAGGCGGGAGGGGTGGATGACCTTAACTTGGTGCTGCGGTTCCCCTCCGCGCTCCATGACCGGCTCACCAGGCCCCAACAGGCGCAGGTGGCGGCTTACCTCGCCAAGGTGCGCCAGCTGCGCGGGGTGCAGGGAGTGACCGGAGTGCTCGTCCCACCGCCCCGGGTCCCGGCGGCAGCCTACCTCGCCGAGCTGGCCCTGGCTGCCTCGCAGCGGAGCCCGGCTCTCAACCACTACATCGCCGGGAGCCTGGCAGGCCCGATCCTCCAGATGACCGTGGCCAACGGCTACTCACCTGACTCCTCGGCCGAGGCCGGGCTGGTCCGCCGGCTCCGGTCCCTGCCCGGGCCCAACCGGGTCGAGGTCCTGGTCGCCGGGGTCGGTGCCCGGTCGGTCGACTTCCTCAGCTCCTTCGGGACCACCATCCCCTGGGCGGTGCTGCTGGTGGTGGTCGCGACCATGGTGATGCTGTTCCTCACCTTCGGCTCGGTGGTGCTCCCGCTCCAGGCGATCCTGATGAGCATGCTCTCGATCTCAGCTAGCTTCGGGGCGTTGGTCTGGATCTTCCAGGACGGTCACCTCGCCAACCTGCTCCAGTTCACGGTGACCGGGGACCTCATCGCTACCACCCCGGTGCTGATGTTCGCCGTCCTCTTCGGGCTCTCCATGGACTACGAGGTGTTCCTGCTCTCCCGGATCCGGGAGAGCTACTGCACGACCAGGGACAACCGCGACGCAGTGGCCTACGGCCTGACCGTTACCGGCGGGGTGATCACCTCGGCCGCACTGATCGTGATCACCGTCTTTTCCGCCTTCGCGACGGGCCACGTCCTGGCGATCCAGACCCTGGGGGTGGGGATGGCGGTGGCGGTGGCGATGGACGCCACCTTGGTGCGGGGGATCCTGGTCCCCGCGGTGATGCGGCTCTTGGGCCCGGCCAACTGGTGGGCGCCGGCGCCGGCCCAGCGCTTTGTCGCCGGGCTCGGCCTCTATGAGCCGGAGGCTGCTCCCGAAGTCCCCGCGTGATCTGGTGGGGCCCAAGCGGCAACTTCCCCCCGCGGGCGCCCGGCGCGGATAATCCCCCCATGCTCACGGCATCGAAGGAGACCGCTGAGAGGCGCTCGGTGTTGCGCCGCCTCGATGACATCCTTGAGGCGCTGGAGCAACTCAACCTGCGCGAGAGCAATCAGCTCACCGACCAGATCCGCCGCTCGTTGGAGGCGCAGGGGATCCCATTTGAGGACGGGGCCGAGATCAGGGTGATCATCGAACGGGTCTGGCACAAGCAGGAGAGCCACATGGTCAACCCTCGCCAGGACCAACGCAAGTTGACCTCCCGGCGCACCTCCGCCCGCCGGCCTCCGGGCCAGGACGTGATCGAGAGCATCCTTCGGCAGAGCAACGCCGGCCGGGACTGAGGTAGTCGGCGCCGCCTGCGATCAGCGGGCGACCGTCGCTCGGACGGCCCAGGGCGAGGACCGCCCCGCCTACTGGCGCCGGGGTCCGGGCCTGGCGCTTGCGGAGCCGTCCCACGGCTGGGATGGTGGTCAGCGAGCCGTTGAGCCACCTCTCCCCGGCGTGGAGCAGACTTCCCGGTGCTCCAAAGTGATCTCGGCGGTCACCTCGCCGCCGAGTTGCTGAGCCCGCACATCCGAGCGGGGCCGCAGGCCCCCGGCGCTTCTCCGCTCACCACATCGGTGGGGAGGGGATCTGAGGATCCGGCGGCTCACCGGCTCCCATCGCCACCATCACCTCGCCGATCACGTAGATCGATCCCAGCGCCACCACCAGCCCCTGGGGGCCGGCCAGCTCCGCCGCCCTGGCCAGCGCCACCGCCACCGGCTCGCCCATCTCGGTGCGTCCCGGCCAGGCAGCGGCCAGCTCGGCGACGGGGGCAGCCCTTGCCGATGGCGAGCGCGTGAAGACGGCGGCCATCGGTTCCAGCTGCTCCAGCAGCCGGAGCATCCCTCGGTAGTCGTGGTCGGCCATCGACCCGAAGAGCAGCACCGTGGGGCGCGCCCGGGAGCGGCTACGGAGGTCGGGCAGCACCGCCTCGACAGCGGCGGGGTTATGGGCGGCGTCGATCACAACCTCGGGAGCGGAGCCCAGCGACTGCATCCGACCTGGCCAGCGCACCTGGGCCAGTCCCTGGCGGACCGCCGCCTCAGAGATCGGGAAGCCGAGCTCGGCCAGACAATCGGCGACCGCCACCGCCAGAGCCGCATTCTCCAGTTGGAATGTGCCCTCAAGACCCAGCCGGAGGCCCTCGCGGCGCCCGGCCGGTGTCTCGACCGCGAAGGCGGCACCGGCCCGCCCCCCTGGTTCCACAGATATCTCCTCTCTGAGCTGCCAGAGCCGCGCCTGGGCGGCCTCGGCGGCGGCGTGGATGGCGGGAAGCGCCTCACTGGGGGCGGCGGAAACCACCAGGTCGCGGTGCTTGATGATGGCCGCCTTCTCCGCGGCGATCTCGGGGATGGTGGTGCCCAGCTGGGCCTGGTGATCCAGCCCCACCGAGGTCATCACCGCGACCCCGCCGTCCCAGATGTTGGTCGCGTCCAGGCGCCCTCCCAGACCGACCTCGCAGACCACCACCTCCGCTCCCCAGCGACGGGCCGCCAGAAAGCCCATGGCGGTGAGCAACTCGTGGTGGCTCGGCCGGCCGGAGGTGGCGTCCATCGTCTCGGCGGCGTCGGCCACCTGGTCGGCCACCTGGATGAACTCCCCATCACCTATTGGGGCGCCGCCGAGCTGGATCCGCTCGCGGTAGGTGGTGAGGTGGGGCTTGGTGAGCAGCGCCACCCGGAGTCCGGCCCGGGCACAGATCTCCGCCACCATGGCGCAGACAGAGCCCTTTCCATTGGTGCCGGCCACCAGAACCCCTGGCAGTCCCACCTGGGGGTCTCCCAGCTGGGCGCAGAGCGCCCGGGTGGTCCCCAGCCCCAGCCGCATCCCCGGCTCGCTGCTCCCGGCCAGCCGGATCAGCGCATCCCGGAAAGGGTCACCCGCCCTCTGCGATCGCTCCCGCCGCATCACCCGTGGCATTCTGCACGGGTGAACCGATCCCGAAGGTGGCTGGCAGCCTCCTCGGCGCTCTGGCTGCCCAGCTTGGTGTTGGCCGGCTGCGGCGGCTCTGCTCGTGCCCCTGGCCCCTCGCCGACCCCCACCGTGGCCATTCCCGTCTCCGGGCTGCTCGGCCTTGCCGGTGAGGCCGCCGGCCCGTTCCCCCTGTCAGGGCCGTACTCGGTCGAGGGCAACCTCCGGTTCCGGTTCGGGACGGTGAGGGCGGTCGCCGTGCCTTCCACCGGACTGGCGGCGGTGAGCGCGCTCGCCCAAGCCCTCGACGTCCCCGGGCCGCCGATCAGCACCGCCACCGGGCTCGGATACAACCTGGGTGCGACCAGCGGCTACCAGCTGACCACCAACGCCAGCCTCACCACGTTCAACTTCCACCCCAACACCCCGACCGCCGAGGTGGGCATCACTCCCACGGTGGCGATCGCCGACCAGTTCGCGGAACAGTTTCTGGGGGCACGCCATGTGCCGGCCGGCGGGGGCGTGATCCCCGTTCCCCAGCTGACCAACTCGCACGGCTCGGACCGGACCGTCTACTTCCAGTGGGCTCTGGAAGGGCTGCCGGTGGTCAACATCCTTGGCCAGCCTCAGGAGTTCTTCGTGGACGTGGCCACCGACCGCGCTGAGACCAAGGAGGTGGTGGGAATCTCTGGCACCGTCCCCTACGGTGCCACCGGGAATCCTCGCGGATACCCCTCAATGAAGCCCGACCAGGCGGTCCAGTACCTCAACTCCGGCGCGATCAGGCCGGGCGCCTACCTGCTCTCGCCCAGCGGCGAGCCATTCCCCAGCAGTTCGCCGGCCCCCGGCGGCGTGCTCATCGAATCGATATCACTGGCGATGGTCGACAGCTACGGGACCGCCGTCCCCGCCTACCGGTTCCAGGTCTCTGCCCAGTCGGGCCCGACCCAGTTCGTGACCTGTGCGGTGCCCCCGACCGGGTGCGTGCCTCTTCGGTTCCGGAGCCCGACGCCGTCGCCAAGCCCCTCGGGGAGCAGCTGAGCCGATCCGACCGGTGCGGGTCCGTCAGCTCGGGGCCTGCCCAGCGAGCAGGCGGGGCAGCGAGAGCCGGCACTATCGGGGGGCATGGATGATCAACCCCGGCCACCCCGCCCCGCTGTTCTCGAACGCGGGCCGGCGCGACCCCGCGCTCCCCCGAGGCAGCTCGGTGACGGCTCCGGCGGTCACCGGGCGAAGTGAGTACTTTCGGGACATGGCCATCTGTAGCCACTGTTCACTTTGCNNTTTCGGGACCCCGGATAGCCGAAGCCCCATTCGGAGGCCGAGTACGTCATCCTAGCCAGGTGCCAGGGATCGATCCGTACCTGCGCAGGATGCTCCGCGGCTGGCAGCCGATCGTGGTGGCGAACCGCCCGCCGGTGGACCTCCAGATCGGCCCCGGGGGCACCGAGCGGGTGACCAGAGGGGGAGGCGGTCTGGTGACCGCGCTGTCCGCCCTGGCTCGGGTCAGCGATGCCATCTGGGTGGCGGTGGCCCGGGGGGAGGCGGACGTCCGGCTGGCGGAGAGGGGAGATGCCGACGGGGTGGTCGGCGTCGCCACCGGGGACGGAGAGAGATTCCGGGTCGCCTTCGTCTGTCCCGACCCGGAGGCCTATTCTCTCTACTACGACCAGATCAGCAACCCGCTGCTCTGGTTTGTCCAGCATTACCTCTGGGACCTGGGTCGGGAGCCGATCCTGGACTCCAGGACCGAGCGGGCCTGGCGCGAGGGCTACGTCACGGTCAACGAGCAGGTCGCCGACACTGTAGTCCGGCTGGCCGGGAAGACGACCGCCCGGCCCCTGGTCCTGAGTCAGGACTACCACCTGTACCTGTTGCCGGGAATGGTCCGGGCCCGACTGCCCAAGGCCCACCTNNCTTCCTGCTCACCTGCGAGGAGAACATGGGGCTGGCGGTCGACCACAGCCAGTCGACGGTCTTCTTCGAGGGCCGCAGCGTCTGGATCCGGGCCTACCCGATCTCGATCGACATCCGGGCCATGGCCGAGCTGACCACCCACGAGGAGGTGGTGCGCCAGGAGCAGCTGATCTCCCGCTGGCGGCCGGAGTTCCTGATCCTGCGGGTGGACCGCACGGACCTCAGCAAGAACATCGTACGTGGCTTCCTCGCCTATGAGCGGCTCCTGGAGTCCCACCCCGAGCTGAGGGGCCGGGTTGTGTTCTGGGCCCTGCTCCAGCGCAGCCGCCAGAACGTCGACGCCTACCGCTCCTACCTGGGGGCTCTGGTCAGCGCCGCCGCCCACGTCAACCGACGCTTCCAGACCGGGACCTGGATGCCGATCCGCCTGGAGGTGGAGGAGAACCTCCACAAGGCGGTGGCCGCCTACAAGTCCTACGACGCCCTCCTGGTCAACCCCATCTATGACGGCATGAACCTGGTCGCCAAGGAGGGGGTCATCTGCAACACCGCCGACGGGGTTCTGGTGCTGAGCGAGAACGCCGGCAGCTACGAGGAGCTGGGCCACGACGCGCTCACCATCAACCCCTTCGACATCGATCAGACCGCCGAGGCCCTGCACTCGGCCCTGACCATGCCCAAGCGCGACCGCTCCACTCGGGCCCGTCACCTCCGCCAGACGGTGCGCCGGAACGACATGGCCCGCTGGATCAGCTCGCAGCTCCAGGACCTCAACGAGCTGGTCGCTCGCTGACCCGTCAGGCGGCCCGGTCCAGCCGGTCCAGGATCGCGGTGAGCAGCCGGGCCCACTCCTCAGGACCCTCCAGGCAGAGGTCCGCCTCAGCCCTGACCTGCTCGGGCGCCTCCAGGCTGAGAACGCCGAAGGCCAACGCCAGCTCCAGATCGGCGGCTCGGTGGTGGAGCCAGACCATGGCGGGGAGGTCCCCCAGGTCGTCGCCGGCGTAGACACACCCCCTGGGCGCGATTCGGTCCAGGAGCTGGCCCAGGGCGGTCCCCTTGTCCCCGGCGTGGCTGTCGCGCAGCTCGAGCACGAAGCGGCCCCGGAGCAGCTCCAGGCCCTCGCGCTGGGCCACGTGGGTCAGTATCCGGCGCAGCGACAGGGCGGCGGCGTGGCGGTTGCTGGCGTTTCGGTAGTGGACCGCCACCGCCAGGGTCTTGATCTCGACCTGGACCCCCTCCAGCTGGCCGGTGGACCTTCGCAGTTCGGCGGCGATGCGGCGCAGCCGGGCCGGCGGGTTGGAGGGGGGCTGGGGAAGCGAGCTTGGGCCCCCCGAGCGCCAGGGCTCAAGGCCGTAGCTGCCCAGCAGGAGGACCCCGGGCAGCGGGCACTGCACCGAGAGGTTGGCCAGGTCCCGACCGCTGATCACCGCCACCGAAGTCCGCAGGGCCAGCTGGGTCAGGGCCCGGGCGGCCTCAGGCAAGGGACGGGCCCGGAGGGGGTTCCGTACCACCGGGGCGATGGTCCCGTCGAAGTCGGTCGCGACCAGCAGGCTGCCCGAGCGGGCCAGCCGGACCAGGGGTGCGGCGAGGTCCTCGAGGGTCCGCTGAGGAAAACCTGCCACCCGCTGATCATATGCGGGGGAAAGCCGGGGCCCGGATCCGCTACGCTGCGGGCATGGCCAGCCCCAAGGCGCCGGAGGAGACCGTGTCCGAGATCGTGCACGGTCTCACCGACGAGGTCCACCAGCTGGTGGCCGACGAGGTCAACCTGGCCAAGGCCGAGCTCAAGGAGGCCGGCAAGCGCGGGGCACGGGTGGTGGTGGCGGCGGCTGTGGGGATGCTGGGGGCCGGGGTGTTCCTGGTCTTTGCCCTGGTGACGCTGGTGGAATGGTTGCCCAACCACACGCTGGTGGCGGCCATGGTGGCGTTGGTCGGTCTGGCCCTGCTGCTGGTGGGGACGGCGGTGGCCTGGGCCAACCGCCGGCTCTGGCCCTTCAGCCAGACCAAGGCCAGCCTTGAAGAGGATCTGCAGTGGGCACGTCGACAGAGCAAGCGCGTCAGGCGGTAGCCGCTAGTCGGGGGCGGATGGAAGTCAGCCTGGACCGGCTCGAGGCACGGATCCGGCATGAGCTGGACCCGGCCCAGCGGCTTCGACGCGACGGGCCCAAGCTGGCAGCCGGGTTGGCCGTGGCGGTCGTGGTGGGCGCCGTCTATGTGGCCCGCGCCCGGCGGCAACGGCGCAGCACCGGGTCGGCCGAGGTGGACTGGATCGCGGCCATGCCCGAGGAGTGGCGCCGGCGGCTCCAGGAGCTGATCGGCGAGGCGGCCGCCATCGTGAATCTGCCGGGCAAACGGGACAAACCGGCTGGCAGGAGGTCGCTCGCCTCCAGCCTGGCGCTGCGGGCGGCCCGGATGGCGGCCCCGGCGGTGATGGCGGCCGCGGCTGAGCGAATCGGGCGGCCGGCCGGGCCGGCCCGGGGCCAGCGGCTTCGGGGGTGACTGTCGGCACGCGGCGCCCGATGGCCCGACTCAGGCTCTCGGCGCGGTGCCCCGGGGCCACCACCGTCGGGCTCGAGCCTTCCCCTCGCGGGCGCCCGGTCCCAGGCGCCGACCCTGGATCGGATCCGAGGAGGCACACGCCCGTTCGGCTGGCCGGAACTGACGGACTGAAGATATTGTTACACGGCCCTCTCAGCCGCGCCGGGGGGCCGTGGCGGGGGTGTCGCGGGGGTGTCGCGGGGGCTTGGCGGCAGCATCTGAAGAGCTGGTTTGAGTTCGCCTGAGCCACCTCGAGGGCTGGATTCGATCAGATCCGAGGACTTAATACTTCCTTAAGAAGAGCGTCGCTACGATAGTGCAATCGTGTGCAACTGTGGCCCTCGGCTACCCATTTTTGGCTACCCAACGCGTGGCTCAACGGCTATCCTGTTCGCTCGGGTTGGTGTGGGCGGAACAGAGTTGGGGTGGGCATGAAGGGGCCTTTCGGGCACCGCTCGAGGCAAGCCACGCACATCGAGGATTGGCTTCGAGAAGTGGAGGAGCTGCGTGAGGAGAACGCGCGGCTGCGCATGGACGCCACCAGGCCGGCGTCGCTGCAGGATGCGCGCACCCGGCTTGCCGAGATAGCCGGCAGGTACAAGACCGTTGGGGAGGGTGCCATTCATGGCACCAAGCAGGACCGGCTGGACGAGGCCTGGCACCTCATGGCGGAGGCCCAGCGGGTGAGGTCCTCGCTGATGTCAGTGCTCTCTGACCTGGCGCTTGCCGCCAATCAGCTGTCCCGGCAGATGGCGATCGACGGTGGCCCGATGGAGATAGACCGAAGGGTCGAAGAGCGTCGGAGCCCGGTCGGAGTCCCGGCCCCCGTGGCCAGCGGCCGAGACCGTGTCGAGGAGGTGATTGGGCAGTCCTTGGAGATCGTTGCGGTCATGGCAGATCCGGGGGCGGATCCGAACCCAGGCCCTTCGGAAGATGACCCGGGAGAGCCGGCCGCGACTCCGTCCCGCCCTGTGCCCCTCTCCTATCCCATCGATGACCTCCGGGCCAGATCCAACGGCCACCGGAACGGCAACGGCCACCGGAACGGCAACGGCCGCGGGAACGGCAACGGCCGCGGGAACGGCAACGGCCGCGGGAACGGCAACGGGCACGGGAGCGGCACGTTCGACGAAGGCATGGGCCCCGAACGCGCTGCGGAAGGATGAGCAGGGCCGCGCAGAGAAGGCGGCGCCGCCGCCTCACCAGACCGTGCCGGGACCGAGGCTGAGCATGGCTAGGTCCGGGCGCCAACCGGCCGGAGCTCGCCGTGAGAGGACGCGCGTGCTGCTCACCACCGAGGGCACCTACCCGTTTGTCGTCGGTGGAGTGTCGACCTGGTGCGACCAGCTGCTGAACAACCTCCCCGAGATCGATTGGCTGGTCCAGCCGGTAGTGGCGGGCGGCATGCGGCAGGGGGCGGCCTTCCAGCTGCCCTCCAACGCCCGGCTCGAGCCGGTTATCGACCTCTGGGGCTCCACCCTGCCACCCCCCCGGTTCGCTTGGAGCAGCCGCACTCGGCCCGACCTGCCGGCCAGTCTGGCGCTGGCTCTGCTCGGCTGGAGTGCCGATCCGGAGAACTTGACCTCCGAGCTGACCTGGTGCCATCTTCATCCCGAGGCAGTGATAGCCTCCTTCCGTCGCCGCGGTGCTTGGCGGCTGTTCGTCGAGGCCCTCCGGGAGATCGTTGATGAACCGACTGACGAGGTCACTCCCGGGCTGAAGCTGGACACCGCCGCCGCGGTGCGCTGTTACCACGCCATCTCGTGGGCGGCCCGAGCCGCATCCTTCCCCACTCCGCCCGTGGACGTCGTCCACGTGACAGCCGCGGGGTGGGCGGCGATCCCGGGGCTGGTCCAGAAGCGGCTCCGCGGCACTCCCCTACTGCTCACCGAGCATGGCCTCTACGTCCGCGAGGCGTACCTGGCCGCGGCGCGGTCACTCGAGAGTGGCTGCGCCCGGTTCCTCTCCACGCGGATTGCGCGGGGGCTGGCCCGGGCCACCTATCACGCCGCCGACCTCGTCGCGCCGGTCACCGATGCCCACCGACCTTGGGAAGTGGCTCTGGGAGTTCCGCCAGAGCGGATCTGGGCCATACCCAACGGTGTCCTGTCGCCGGACACCGTGGAGCCCGCCGCTCCGGGGAAGGTGGTGGTCAGCGTGGGCCGGATCGACCCGCTCAAGGACGTCCAGACCATGCTCCGGGTCGCCGCGGAGGTCCTCCGGCGGCACCCGGACGCCGTCTTCCGGCACTACGGACCGGTCTCCCCGGGCCAGGACGCCTATTTCGCCCAGTGTGAGCGACTGCATCGCTGGCTCTACCTCCGGGACTCCTTCCGCTTCATGGGGCCCACCAGCGATCCCCGCGGGGTGATCCGAGGAGCCAACCTCGCGCTCATGACCAGCATTTCGGAAGGATTCCCGATGGCGGTGCTGGAGGCACTCTCACAGGGCCGTCCGGTGGTGACCACCCTGGTTGGCGGCGTGCTCGACGCGGTGATGGGGGCCGGACTGACGGCCGCGCCGCGGGACGTCTTCGGTCTCGCCGACGCCACCTGTGCCCTGCTTGAAGACCCGCGCCTGGCCGCCACCCTCGGGGCCCGAGGGCAGGCCCGGGTCCGGCGGCGCTTCACCCAGGAGGGCATGCTGGCCAGCTACCGGGAGCTCTTCGCCACCCTGGCGAGTGCGCCTGGTGAGGCGATCAGCGCATGAAGCTGACCACTGAATTGGCGGCCGTGCGCGCGCGGGCGGCGCTGGGCCGGCCTCCGCTGGACAAGCTGGAGGCGGCCGTTGTCCTCGAGTCCTGGGGCCTGCCGCAGGGTAGGGCTCTGCCGGTGTCCGGCGCTTCGGAGGCGGCACCTCCTCCCACCGCCCTGGACCGCTGGTCGGCGATGTCCATCGAGGAGGACGGTGACTCCTATCTGGAGATCCTCGGGCTGATCGCCGGACTGTTGGCTGCCACCCTCTGGGCGGCACCTCTGGTAGCGAACCTGGGCGGGGCCGCGTTCAGCGCCTGGAGGTGGGCCCTCCCCGCCACCTTCTTCCTGCAGTGGCTCATCCGCCGGCGCTACTTCACCCGCTTCGAGAAGGGCCGCCGGGACCGCCTTAGCGGGCTGCGCGGTGAGGAGGTGGCGCCGGCGATCGCGGTAATCGTCGCCGTCTTCCTGGCGGTCGCGATCCTGGGGGTTCCGGGGCTCGGCGCGGCTCTGGCGCTGATGGTCATCTGGACCGGTGGGCTCCTCCTGGTCCGCCGCGGCTGGGCGCCGATATACGTTGGCCTGCTTCTGGCCGGGACGGCGGCGTTCGTGGCCCGCACCCCGGCAGCCATGGACGTCCTGGCCGAGGGGGAGGCGGTGCTAGCGGCGGTGGTGGTGGCGGTGATGACCAGCCACCAGCCCCGACGTTGGCCCCGCCCCTGGCGCGAGGCGCTTCCGTCCGGGCTGGTCGGCCTCAGCCTGGGAGTCATCATCGTGGCCTTCTGGTTCCCCGTCAGCGCGGGCGGCCTGCGCCTGCTGGCGGTCGCCATGCTGCCCCCCCTGCTGGGCAGCCTGGCCTGGTTCTGGGTCCTCACCCATTTCTGGAGAGAGATCTGGATCGACTTCGCCACCACCGAGGTGCACGGCCACAACCGCGGGCGCTTGGGCCGCACCGCCTTCAGGGTCAATGCCAGCGCGCTGCTGAGCTACATCCTGGTGGTGGCTCCCCTGGCGGTGGCCGGGATCGAAGCAGTCCGCTTCTTCGGAATCGCCGCCGGCAACCCGGTGCTGATCTTCCTCGACCTCGGCCTGGTGGGCCTGGCCAGCGCCTTGTTCGCCTGGCTGGAGGCGTTACGGCAGGGCACCCTGGTACTGGCCGTGGCGATCTGCTCGCTCCTCGCCGGGTTGCTCACCTTTCACTTGGTCGCCGACGGGTTGACTCTGT
This sequence comes from Candidatus Dormiibacterota bacterium, assembly GCA_003164475.1. Next base: position 21,174 of record PLTL01000108.1, read on the forward strand.
ACCCCGAGTTTGTGGTGGCGGCCAGTGCCAGCGTGCTCGCCGCCGGCGCGCTCTGGGTGCTCCACAGTGAACCCGATCGGCTGGCGGCACAGATGCTGTGAAACCTATGAACTCAACAACGATTAGACGAGATGGAGGGGGTTGGGAAACAGAATGAAGGGGAGAAACTTGAGGATGAGAATTCGCAGTTGGTGGCCGCCGGCCCGGTCAACACGGGTGGGCAGAGATCACGGATTGGGATTGAGTCGTCGGCTGGCCGTGGGCCTGACCGGGTTGGCTCTGGTGGCCGCCGTGGCAGCCACGGCGGGAACCTCGGCCAGCGCCGCGGCGATGACCTCAAAGCAACTCGACCTGAAGATCTTGCTGATCGGTGGAGTTGGAGGCGCAACCTCCGATCCCACCACTGCAGCCTGGACCTCCACCTTGACCAGAGAGGGCGTGCCCTTCACCCAGGTCAATGCCGTGGGGGCCACGGTTGGTAGCGAGACGGTGGCACTCCCCGCTCTCTCCTCAGGGAACATCGGCTACTACAACGCAGTGGTGCTCGCGGACGCGCCGGCGGACTTCGCCGCTGGGCAGCTCACCGCTCTGGACACCTACGAGGCTACCTTCGGGGTGCGCCAGCTCGACGGCTACGTGTCGCCGACAACCGCCCTGGGAGAGACCGCGGTGACCGCGGGAGCGACTCTCGATGGCACGACCGCGACCCTGACGCCGGCCGGGCTGGCGGCCTTCCCCGAGTTGACGGGAACGGTGATCTTCGACACCGGCACCTTCGGCTACCCCACCACGGCGGTGGCGGGAGCGCCTTTCACTCCCTTCCTCGATAACGGCTCGGGTGATGTCCTGGCGGGCGTCTACTCTCACCCCAGCACGGATCCCCAGGCGGGGGTGGAGGAGCTGGTGCTCAACTTTGCCTACAACGCCAACCAGCTGCAGTGG
>PLTL01000108.1:22143-30925 GCA_003164475.1 Candidatus Dormiibacterota bacterium
TATGCCGCGGAGTGGGAGGCGCAGAACAACTTCCGTCTGGACATGCTCTACAACGGCGGCGGCAGCGCGGCCGTGCAGGAGAGTGGTCCGGATGCGCTGCTGGCGCAGTTCCAGGCGACCGACCCGGTCACGGGCAAGCCCTACGCCGACGATTTCGGCTGGCTCAGCCACACATATGACACGCCCTATCTCGACGTTGGCTGCGCCACCCAGGACTACATCGAGGCCGAGATCAACGAGAACAACACTTGGGCGGAGGAGGCTGGCTCGGGTGGGACCGGCGGCCTGGGGCTGGCCGTGGCGCCAAGCACCAGCTATGCCTTGGGGTACATCGACCCCAAGACCTTCGTTCCCGGCAACCACTCCGGCTTCGCCGACCTGGTGCCGGGGAACCCGGCGACCGTTGACCCGCCCGATCTCGACGCATCGAACACGGTGGCAAGTGGCGGCACGCTGGCTGCGGGCGAGTATGCCTACGCCGTCACCGACCAGTTCGCCGATGGTGGGACGGCCCCAGCCACCCTCACCGACCCCGCCACCGACCAGTCCGAGGCCGACGTGGTCCTCGCGACCATAACGGCTGGTCAGGAGGTCGAGTTGAACTGGCAGGCGATCTGCCATGCCTCCGACTACATCATCTATCGGACAGATGCTCCTCTTGGTGTCATCGACACCAGCGGCTGGGAGCAGATCGGCTATGTGACGACGCCCCAGGTGGCCACGCTGCCTGATACCAGCTCGGGGAATCCGACCGGCAACTCGACCACCAACGTCAGCGGTGGTGGGGAGCTGGAGCAGTCCTTCACCGACACCGGTGCCGCCGGGACCGCGGTCGCGGACAGCGTCGCCGAGCCAACCACTGAGGGGGCGACCGAGCTGCCCTGGGAGCAGAATTCCTACTTCCTCGATGCCCTGGAGGCGCTGGGGATCACCGCAGTGGGGGACGATGCCTCCAAGGCGTACCCCGATCCTTCAACCACAGAGTTCGGCATCGGGGCCGCCTACCCGACCGGGGACCTGGAATACGCGGCCGGTGAGCCCTTCGTCGAGGGGACGACATCGCAGGTCGTGCCCCGGATCCCCAACGACATCTATTACGACACTGCCACCCAGGCCCAGGAGCTCGACGAGTTCCTGACCATCGAGGCAGGCCAAACCCCGTATGACACCTACAACTTCGCCGACATCGTCGGCTTTGTGGACTCTGGCCTGTTCCAGGACATGATGAGCAACGACCCAGATCCCACCTATGTCCACCAGACCAACATCATCGGCTCCCCTCCGGGAGTCACCTCCCCGCCCGCCGATTCCAACACGGCCGGTCAGGGGATCCTCTACTCGGCGCTCAACCAGCTGCTGACGGAATATCACCAGTACATCAACGCCAGCGCTCCCTACGACCAGCTGACCATGGGCGCGATCGCCACCACCCTGGCCGAACAGGGCGCCTGGGCCACCACTGAGACGGCCGGGACGGTGACCGCGTCCGAGACCAATGGTGTGATCACGGTCGACAACACCGGCGGCACCGCGGCGACGGTGCCCGTGACCGCTCCTCCGGGAACCATCGTCGGCACCTCCGGCACGACCGCCTTCGGCCAGTCCTACGGAGGCACCCTCTCGACGTGGGTACCACTGGGTGCCGGCGGGACGGAGACCCTCTCCGGCCCACCGAGCCAACCCGACTTGCCCATGGGAACGGCCGAGCCATCGGCGGTGAGTCTCAGCTGGACGGCCCCCACCAACACCGGTGGCGACCCGCTCACCTCGTACGTGATCACTCCCTACCTGGGGACCACGGCGCTGGCTCCGATCACCGTGGCCTCGACGGTGACCTCATACACCATCACCGGCCTCACGGACGGGGACGCTTACACCTTCAAGGTGGCCGCCACGTCCCTCCTGGGGACCGGGCTGTTATCGTTGCCCTCGGCGGCGGTGACACCCACCGCCCCGGCGGCCGCCACCTACAACTCGCTGACCCCCTACCGGGTCTGCGACACGCGCGCGGGAACCACGACCTCAGACACCGCCCAATGCGCGGGTAAGACCCTCGCTCCCGGCGCCACCCTGACCATCCCGGTCGCCGGCACCAATCCCGCTGGAGCCACCAGCGGGGGCGTGCCGTCGACGGCGACGTCGGTGGTCCTCAACGTCACCGTGACCGACACCACCGCCGCCAGCTACCTGACGGTGTGGCCGGCCGGGGGAGCCATGCCGCTGGCGTCGAGCGTGAACTGGTCAGCCGGCCAGACGGTGCCGAACCTGGTCACCGTGGCGGTCGGCACGGGCGGCGACGTGAGCTTCTACAACGACCTCGGGAACGTCGATGTGGTGGTGGACGTGGAGGGGTGGTTTGACTCCACGGACACGACCGGGGGTCCATACGTGCCCCTGACTCCCTATCGAGTCTGCGACACCCGCGCCGGCAACCCCTCCGGCCTGTCCGGCGTCGACTCCCAGTGCGGGGGCAAGACGCTGGGAGCCAAGAAGACCATCACGATCCAGGTGGCGGGAACCAGCCCATCCGGAGCGACCTCGGGCGGCATCCCGGCCGGGGCGATAGCGGCGGACCTGACGGTGACCGCGACCGACACCAGCACGCCCAGCTACCTCACGGTCTGGCCAGCCGGAGTGACCCAGCCACTGGCGTCCAACCTCAACTTCGTGGCCGGGGAGACGGTGGCCAACAACGTGGTGGTGGCCCTGCCCACAACCGGCGCTGGCGCCGGCGAAGTGAGCATCTACAACGCCAATGGCAGCAGCGACGTGGTGGTGGATGTCTCCGGGTACTACTCGACGACCGGCGCGGCGCCGAGCGGTGCGACCGATTTCACCCCCATGGTGCCTTACCGAATCTGCGACACCCGCGCCACCGCGGTGTCGGGGCTCGACGATGCCTGCACCGGGTACGCGCTCGAGGCAGACAGCTCCTTCGCGGTCACCTTCGCCGGCGTGGGAGGAATCCCCGCCAACGCCACCGCCGTGGTGCTCAACGTGACCGTGACCGATACGACCGCGGCGGACTACCTCACCGTCTATCCGGCCGGCGGGGCCAAGCCGTTCTCGTCCAACTTGAACTGGAGTCCGGGTGAGACGGTGGCCAGCGGGGTCACCGCCACCCTGGGAGCCAGCGGGGCACTGGATTTCTACATCCCCAATGGGAAGGCCGACCTGGTGGTCGACGTGGTCGGCTGGGAGGCTCCCTGACCGCGATTGATTGAGGAAGGGCGCCTGCTTCGCAGCCGCCCTGCGACCGACAGAGACAGATGACCGAGGCCCGTTCGGCGGGAGCCGAACGGGCCTCCCCTCCGCGGGGGCTTGTTAGAGAGGAAGGATTGATGATGAATCGTCGGCTGGCTGCTTGTGTTACAGGATTCGCCCTGGTGGCGGGGGTGCTAGCCACCGCGGGGACCTCGCTCAGCGTCCTGGCGGCGACCCAGAGTCAGGTCAACCTCAAGGTGCTGCTCATCGGGGGAGTCGGAGGAGCCGCCTCGGATCCCATGACGGCCGCGTGGGACTCGACCTTGACTAACGAGGGAGTGCCCTACACGGAGGTGGATGCCAGCGGGGCGGTGGGCAGCGAGACGGTAGCCTTGCCGACCCTTTCCTCAGGCACCAGCGGCTACTACAACGGGGTGGTGACCGCGGATGCGCCCGCGGACTTCGCCGCTGGGCAACTCACCGCACTGGACTCGTATGAGTCTACCTTCGGCGTGCGCCAGCTGGACGGCTACGTGTACCCGACCAGCAGCCTGGGAGAGACCGACGTGAGCGGCAGTGCCCTGGACGGCACTACCGGCGAGCTCACCAGTGCCGGGCTGACGGCTTTCTCGGAGTTGGCCGGGCCGGTGCCATTCGACACCGGCACCTGGGGATATCCGGCCTCGGTCGTGGCCGGGGCACCCTTCACTCCCCTCATCGAGAATGCCGCCCGCAATGTCCTGGGCGGAGTCTACCTCCACCCCAGCACGGACGCCCAGGCAGGAGTGTCGGAGTTGGTCCTCAACTTCGACTACAACGCCGCTCAGCTGCAGTGGCTCTTGCTGGGACCGAGCCTCATCAACTGGGTGACCCAGGACACCCATCTGGGCCTGTACCGCAACTACATCGAAATGGACATCGATGACGTCTTCACTCCCGATGACGTCTGGGACACGGCCAACGACACCATCGACTACTCGGATGCGGACGCCGTGCGCATGACCCCCGCGGACGTGACCTACGCGGCCCAGTGGGAAGCCGCCAACAACTTCCGTTTCGACATGCTCTACAACGGCGGGGGCAGCGTTGACGAGCAGGCTGACAGTGCCAACGGGTCGGATCCCCTGCTGGCGCAGTTCCAGGCGGATGACCCCAAGACCGGCAAGCCCTACGCCGACGATTTTGGCTGGCTCAGTCACACCTACGACACGCCTTATCTCGACGTCGGCTGTGCCACCCAGGACTACATCGAAGCTGAGCTCAACGAGAACAGCAGTTGGGCGGCCGAGGCCCCTGGTGGCACCCCCGGGACCGGCGGCCTGGGTCTCACCGAGAGCACCGACACCAGTGCCGCCCTGGGGTATGAGAACCCGGACGTGTTCGTGCCGGGCAACCACTCGGGATTCGCCAACCTCGAGCCGGGGAACCCGGCGACGGTTGACCCACCCGATCTCGACGACACGACCCTTAGCACCGGTGGCCAGCTGGCTGCGGGCGAGTACGCGTACGCGGTCACGGATCAGTTCGTGGCCTCGACCGGGACCCCCACGTCTGCCAATCCCCAATCGCAGGCTGATGTCACCGACGTGACCGTGACCAGCGGCCAGGCAGTGCAGCTGAACTGGGAGTCGATCTGCCACGCGGCCCAATACAACATCTACCGCACCACCGCACCTGGCGGCGCGATCAACGCCACGGGGTGGGCCTACCTGGGCTCAGTCTCGACCCCCTTCAGCGCCACCCTGCCCGACAACAGCTCGGGCGGCACGACCTCAACCACCAACGTCACCGGCGAGGGTGAGACCGAGCAGGACTACGTCGACAGCGGCGCCAAGGGGGCGGCCGTGGCTGCAGCCGTTGCGGACCCCGCCCAGGAGAGCGCGCTGGAGACACCCTGGGAGCAGAATCCCTACTTCATCCCGGCCCTGGAGGCGGTGGGGATCACCGCCGTGGGAGACGACGCCTCCAAGGCCTACCCGGATCCGTCCACCGATGAGTTCGGTATCGGGACCGCCTACACGGGAGCCGAGTACGCTGCCGGCCAAAGCTTCGTCGACGGGACGGCGCAGGTGGTGCCACGGCATCCCAACGACATCTACTACGACGCCGCCACTGATGCCGAGGAGACCAGCGAGTTCGATTTCCTCAACGCCGGCACTGCCTATGGGTCCTACGATTTCGCTCAGATAGTTGGCTTTGAGGATTCCAGCCTGCTCCAGCAGATCCTGGGCAACGACCCCCGGCCCAACTACGTCCACCAGACCAATATCATCGGCAGCCCGAGCGATGGTGCCAGCGCCAGTGACGGCACCCTCTACTCGGTGCTCAACCCGCTGCTGACGGAGTATCACAGCTACATCAGCTCCAGCGCTCCCTACCAGCAGCTGACCCTGGGCGCGATCGCCACGACCCTCGCCGATCAGTCGGCGTGGGCGGCCACCGCTGCGGCCGGATCGGTCACCGCGTCTGAAGCGGGCGGGGTGGTCACGCTGAGCGATACCGGGTCGGGCGCGGCGACCGTGCCGCTGACCGTCCCTGAGGGAACCACGGTCGAGACCGCCGGTGGACAGCAAGCCTTCGGGCAGACATATGGCGGCACCCTTTCGGGATGGGTCCCCCTGGCCGGAGGCGCAACCGAGACCCTCACCACGCCGGCGGCCGGTGTCAGCATCAGCAGCGCGGCCACCGCGACCGCGACAGCCGGTACGGCCTTCAGCTTCACGGTGACGACCGCCGGCAGCCCGGCACCCAGCCTGGCGGAGACGGGCCTGCTGCCGTCCGGTCTCACCTTCGTGGACAACGGCAACGGGACGGCGACCCTGGCTGGGACCCCGGCGGCTGGTAGCGGAGGCAGCTACGCGGTCACCCTCAGTGCCACCAGCAGCGCGGGGACCACTTCGCAGTCATTCACGCTGACGGTGGACCAGAGTCCGACCCTCAGCAGCGCGGTCTCGGCCACGGCGGCCGTGGGCACTGCCTTCACCTTCAACATCACCACCTCCGGCTACCCGGCACCGTCAGTGCTGGAATCGGGGGCGCTTGCCTCCGGGGTCACCTTTGCGGCTGGGAGCGGCGGCACGGCGACCCTCTCCGGGACCCCGGCGACCGGCAGCGGAGGCAGTTATCCGGTGACCTTCGCCGCCACCAACAGCGCTGGGACGAGCACGCAATCGTTCACCTTGACCGTGGATCAGAGCCCGGCCATCACCAGTGCCGCCTCGGCCACGGCGACCGTCGGCAGCGCCTTCAACTTCAACTTCACCACCTCCGGGTACCCAGCGCCGACAGTGGCAGCATCGGGGTCGCTGCCGAGCGGTGTCACCTTCGCCAGCAACGGCAACGGCACGGCGACTCTGTCGGGCAACCCGGCGGCCGGGACCACGGGGACCTACCCGATCACCATCCAGGCGGCCAGCGGTGTCGGAAGCCCGGCCTCCCAGAGTTTCACCCTCACGGTGGTGCCCGCGAGTTCTGCGCCCGTCATAAGCAGCTCACCTTCGACGAGCGGCACGACCGGAGTCGGGTTCAGCTTCAGCGTGACCGCATCCGGCTCCCCCGCACCCTCGCTGACCGAGTCCGGCACCCTGCCCTCGGGCCTCACCTTCGTGGACAACGGCAACGGCGTGGCGACCCTGTCCGGGACCCCGGCGGCCGGTAGTGGAGGCAGCTACTCGCTGACCCTAACCGCCAGCAACAGCGCTGGCACGTACGTGCAATCCTTCACGTTGACCGTGGATCAGGGCCCCGCCATGACCAGCGCTTCCTCGGCCACGGCCACCGCCGGGAGCGCCTTCAGCTTCGGCTTCACCAGCTCCGGCTATCCGGCACCCGCAATCACTGAGTCGGGGACACTGCCTTCAGGAGTGACCTTCGCTGATCTCGTCGCCGGGACGGCGACCCTCTCGGGAACCGCGGCCGCTGGCGGTGCGGGGAGCTACCCGCTCACCATCACCGCCACCAACAGCGCCGGGCAGGCGGTGCAGACATTCACGCTGGTCGTCGATCTGGCTCCGGGCTTCACCAGCGCCGCATCGGCCATCGCCAGCACCGGAAAGGCCTTCAGCTTCGAGGTCACCACCTCCGGGTATCCGGCGCCGGCGCTCACCGTGTCGGGGACCCTGCCTGCCGGGATCAGCTTCGCGGCTGGTACCAACGGCACGGCGACCCTGTCGGGGACTCCGGGGGCAAGCGCTGGAGGCAGCTACCCGGTCAACATCACCGCGACCAGCGGAGCGGGCTCCGTGGTGCAGGCTTTCACCCTGGTGGTGGATCAGGCTCCCACCTTCACCAGCGCGGCATCGGCGACAGCCACTGCGGGCAAGGCGTTCAGCTTCAGCGTCACCACCTCCGGCTACCCGGCCGCCGCGATCACCGAGGCTGGCACCCTGCCCGCCGGCGTGACCCTGGTCAGCAACGGCAACGGCACCGCAACTCTCGGCGGCACGCCGACCGCCTCTGCCGCGGGCAGCTACCCGGTGGTGCTCACTGCAACAAGCACCGCCGGTTCGGGGAGCCAGCGCCTCCTGCTCACCGTGGCCAAGGTCAACGCGGCACCGACAATCACCAGCGTGGCATCGGCGACGGCCACTGTGGGCACCGCCTTCAGCTTCACCTTCACCGCGACCGGTACCCCGGTGCCGACGGTGTCACACACGGGGAACCTTCCCCGAGGATTGACGTTCACGGCCGGCTCAAACGGTGTGGCCACCCTTGCCGGCACCCCGGCTTCGGGGACCACCGGAACGTACCAGCTGCGGATCACGGCCACCAACAGCGCCGGGAGCGCCAGGCAGTCGTTCACGCTCACCGTCCGGCGAGCCCCGCCCGGGACCCGTACCGCACCGACCACTGGGGCGGGACGACGGACCCTTCGACCCTAGCAGGGCCGGCTCCGGCGCTCTTTCCGCGGCGCTCACCAACACCTTCACGACCACGTTGAGCGTCGCGGCCCACCAAGGGAAGCCGCGACCAACCCGGGAGCGGCCGCCCTGGGCAGGCAGGGCACCGGCTCACCCAGCGCGGTCGGTTCACCTGCGGGGACTGCCTCGCCGACTGGATCTGTGCCGAGGGGCAGGGCCTACCTTCACTTGAGACTGGCACCGGCGGCCCCTCACGCGCCCACCGGCGCTGGGCCACGGTGGCCAGGAACGTCACCGGGCGCTGTCCCAACGGTAGTTGGGAGGGTGGTCCACAGGCACTCGGACCGCAGCCGTCCCGTGGAGCACCAGGGGCGGCGGGGATGGGGCCCGATCGGCAAGAGCCGACCGGACCCCACCCGCTCCCGGGGCGTTGGCGCCGCTGGCAAGTCGACCGCTGTCGCGGCGCCGCGGTCCTCCGACCGGCTTCAGGAGGCGCCAGAGCGCTGGGTCATCTCATCTGCAGGGCACGCGCACGTCGCCGTCGAGATCGAGGTCGAACTGGACGGAGTCGAAGTCCAGGGCATTGGCACTGGGGCAGAAGCTGGCCGGGGCTGACCCCTGCCCCTGGTACTCCACCTCCAGGACTGCCTTGCCGGCTCTGCTGTAGGGAGCCAGGTCGGAGCAGTCGTCGTATTGGAAGCACTGCTCCTCGATCACGA
>PLTL01000324.1 GCA_003164475.1 Candidatus Dormiibacterota bacterium
ACATCACCCGCAAGCGCAAGCTCCTGGAGAAGCAGCGCGAGGGCAAGCAGCGGATGAAGCGGGTGGGCAGCGTCGAGATCCCCCAGGAGGCCTTCATGGCGGTGCTCTCCCTTGACCGCTGAGCCGGTCAGCTCGCTGTACCTGCACGTCCCCTTCTGCGAGTCGCGCTGCCCCTACTGCGACTTCGCGATCCGGGTGGGAGGCGAGGAGCTCCACTCCGTCTACGTCGAGTCGGTGGTGCGGGAGCTGGACTGGCTCGGCTCCGCCGCGGTCCCGGGCATGAGGATGGACACCGTGTACCTGGGCGGAGGCACGCCCAGTCTGCTGGCGCCCGCGCTCCTGGGTCGCCTTCTGGAGGCGGTGGACCAACGGCTGGGGATCTCCCGGGCCGCTGAGGTCACCATCGAGGCCAATCCCCGTGCCCTCACCGAGGGGTTGGTGAGGAGCTGGATGGCACTGGGGATCAACCGCCTGAGCCTGGGCGTGCAGAGCCTCAACGACCGCTCGCTGCGTTGGTTGGGGCGCAACCACGATCGCGCCGGCGTGAAGGAAGCGCTCCGGGCCGTGGGGCGCGCCGGGCTGGGAAACCTGAGCTGCGACCTCATCTACGCGATCCCGGGGGAGACCGCCCGGGAGTTCGAGCGGGGGCTGAGCGAGCTCCTCAGCTACCAGCCCCAGCATGTCTCCTGCTACGAGCTGACGGTGGAGCCCTCGACGCCCCTGGCGAGATCGGTCGCCCGGGGCAAGGTGGCCGGTCCCTCGGAGCAGGACTTCCTGGAGCAGCACCGGCGCGCCCGCGAGGTCCTCGGGGACGCCGGCCTGGACCAGTACGAGGTCAGCAACTACGCCCGCCCCGGCTGGAGCTCCCGCCACAACCTCGTCTACTGGCGGGGCCAGCACTATCTGGCGGCCGGGTGCGGGGCCCACGGGTTCGTTGATTCCAGATCCGCCCGGCGCCTGGGCCTGGAGGTGGCCGCGGGGGTGGGGGTTCGCTACTGGAACCACCGCAACGCCTCCACCTACATGGAGAGCGTGGATGCCCGAGGGCGCGGGGTACGGGGCCAGGAGGTGGTGAGTTCCGAGCAGCACGAACTGGAGCGGCTCAGCTGTGGCCTGCGGCTGCGCGAGGGGGTGGAGCTGCGCCGCTCGGCACAGCTGGCCCGGGCCCAGCGGTTGGCAGAGCTGGGTCTGCTCACCGTGGCCGGGCGCAGGGCGGTGGCGACGTTGAGGGGGGAGGAGGTCCTCGACAGCGTGGCCCTGGAGCTGGCAGCCCCCCTAGCGGTGGCGGCCGGGCGCTGACCTGGAGGTCAGCCGGCGGCTGGAAGCCTCAACCCGAAGGCGTGGGGCAGCAGCACCCCCAGAACGTAGCCGCCCAGGGCAGCCCCCGTTCCCACCAGCAGGACCTGGGCGCCCCCCAGCCAGAGTCGCTGGCCGGTCACCGCGGCCTTCACCAGTCCCACCGCCGCGAGCCCCACCGCCGACAGCGCCAGCGACACCAGCACCGCCGGCAGGCCGGTGAGGAAGAGGTAGGGGAGGACCGGCAGGGCGGCTCCGAGGAGGAAGGTGCCGGCCATCAACAGCCCGTCCCGGAGCGGGGTGTCCTGGAGCTGGCTGGAGATCCCCAGCTCCTTCTCGATGTGAGTGTCCTCCCAGAGCTGGGGAAAGCGGGCCATCGACGTGGAGATCTCCAGCGCCTCGCGGTGGGGCACCCCGCGGTGCTCCAGCATCGCCGCCATCTCCTGGAGCTCCTCGTCGGGCTTGCTGGCCAGCTCTCCGATCTCCTTGTGGATGGCGCTGTGCTTGAGGTCCCGGGCGGCCGTGGTGGCCAGGTAGGCGCCCGTGCCCATCGAGATCATGCCGGCCAGCGCGCCCAGCAACCCGGCGATCAGGATGGTGGTGTGGGCGACGGCTGCCCCCGCGGTGGCGCTGGCGACGCCGGTGGTGAGGCCGAGGTTGGTGACCAAGCCGTCCTGGACCCCGAAGACCACCTCCCTGATCGCCGCCCGCCGGGCCAGGCTCTGTCGCTCCGCGCCCTGGGCGACCCTGAGGACTTGGGGCGAGTGCTGGGCGGGCACCTCTGGCGGCGGTTCGCTGGGGGACAGCCGTGTGCCCATGGGCTGATGTTAGCGTGCCAAGACAGCGGGCCCGGCGCGTCGCGACACGTTCGGGATGGGGGAACGCCTGTGCTAGACTCGGCTTAGCACTCGTGAACTTGGAGTGCTAATCGAGACCTGGAGTGAACCTGGCTTGGACCAGCGCAAGCAGCGGATTCTGAGGGCGGTCGTCTCCGACTACACCGAGACCGTGGTCCCGGTGGGGTCGCACGCGCTCGCCGCCAGGTACTTCCTGGAGCTGAGCTCGGCGACCATTCGCAACGAGCTCTCGGAGCTGGTCGACGATGGCTTCCTGGCTCAGCCCCACGCCTCGGCCGGGCGGATCCCCACCGATCGTGGCTACCGCTACTTCGTCGACTTCCTGCTGCCGCAGGAGGTGGTGGAGCCGCAGCTGCGGCGCCACGTCCGCCAGGGATTCGAGGCTGCCCCCTACGACGTCGAGGCGGTGCTCGAGGTGGCCGCGGCGATGCTCAGCCGGCTCAGCGACAACGTGGCTGTGGTCACCGGTCCCGCCAATGCCTCCAACCGGCTCCGCCATGTCGACCTGGTGCTGCTCCGCCCGGGCCAGGCGCTGATGGTGGAGATCGCGACCGGTAGCGCCGCCTACCAGCGAATGGTGGAGATCGACCCCCTGCTGGACCAGGCGACCCTCAGCAACTGGGCGGGCCGGCTCAACCAGATGTACTGTGGGCTGTCGGCCGACGAGGTTGATGCGGCCCCGCTGGTGTCGGCGCTCCCCGAGGGCCTCCAGGCACTGGGGACGGAGGTGGTCAGGGGACTCCGCCAGCTGGCGACCCGCTCCTCCCTGGTGATCCACGACGGCGTGCGCAACCTGGTCCGCCAGCCCGAGTTCGAGGACCCCGCCCGACTGCGGGCGGTGCTGGAGGTCTTGGAGGCCCAGCGGATTCTGAGCGACGTCCTGGGCAAGCTGGTGCCTCAGGCGGGGATGCAGGTGGTGATCGGACATGAGAACAGCCTCGAGGAACTGCAGGAGTGCAGCCTGGTGCTGACCAGCTACCGAGCCGGGGACCAGCTCTGGGGGACCATCGGGGTGGTTGGGCCGACCCGGATCCGCTATGGGCAGGTGGCCGCCCGGCTTCAGCTGGTCTCCCAGGCCACCGGGGATGCGCTGACCAGGTTGCTGGCTTGAGTCTGGCGCCGGACCGCGAGACCAGGTGAGCGGCGAGCCGAAGCCCCCCGCCGGAGAGCTCGAGCCCAGCTTGCGGGGCGAGCCCGAAGCCAGCTCGCCCGGGCCGGATCGGGTGGCGGAGCTGGAGGCTGAGCTGACCCAGCTGACCGCCAGCTACCAGCGGCTGGCGGCGGACTTCGAGAACTTCCGGCGCCGCAAGGGCCAGGAGAGCGCGGAGCTGGTGCGCTACGGCTCGGCGGCGCTGCTCGAGGCGTTGCTGCCTGCCCTCGACAACCTCCAGCGGGCGGTCGCCCACATCCCCGTCGAGGAAGCCAGCGGGCTGACGGAGGGGCTGCGGCTGACCGTCAAGCAGCTCGAGGAGGGGCTCGCCTCACAGGGGGTGCTCCGGATCGCCGCCGAGGGGCAGCCCTTCGACCCCCGGCTCCACCACGCGGTCCTCACTGTGCCCGCCGGTGAGGTCGAGCCGGGCACGGTGGTGGCCGAGCTGGTGCCGGGGTACACCCTCCACGACCGGGTGGTGCGCCCGGCTCAGGTCACCGTGGCCGAGGGCAGCGCGGACCCGGTGCCCCACAGGGCTTCCAGGAGCCGCTCGGCGCGGTCGCCCGGCCCGGCGGTCGACTCCTCCGAGGCGTCTCCCAACTAGCCGATGCCCCAGACCAAGCGCGACTACTACGAGGTGCTTGGGGTCGGGCGCCAGGCCAGTGCCGCCGAGCTCAAGCGCGCCTACCGGCAGCTGGCGATGCAGTATCACCCGGACCGCAACCCCGGCAACCACCAGGCCGAGGATCAGTTCAAGGAGATCGGCGAGGCCTACCAGGTGCTCTCCGATCCTGAGCGCCGGCAGCGCTACGACACCTTCGGCCACGCCGGGGAGAGCATGGGCTCAGCCGGCGGCTTCAACTTCCAGTCCGCCTTCGACCTCTTCGACATGT
>PLTL01000159.1 GCA_003164475.1 Candidatus Dormiibacterota bacterium
CCCGACAAGGAGCCGGCCCGGGTGGCCGCCGCCATCCACCGCGTGGTGGAGGACGCCCGTCTGCGCACCGAGTTGGCCGCGGCCGCCGGCGAGCGGGTCGACTGGTTCGCCCTTCCGCGTGTCCAGGACGGCTTCGTGGCCGCGCTCGAGGCCGCCTGCGCGGCGTGAGCGCACCCCGCCCCGCACGCCGCGGGCCGACATGAGGATCGCCTTCGTCGTCCCCCGCTACGGTCCCGACATCATCGGCGGGGCCGAGACGGCGGCCCGGCTGCTCGCCGAGCACCTGGTGTCCGTCAAGGGGTGGCAGGTGGACGTGCTCACCACCTGTGCGGAGGATTTCGTCACGTGGGACGACGTGTACCCACCGGGTGAGGAGTGGATCGCCGGGGTGCGGGTCGTGCGGATCCCCTCGGCGTCCGGCCGTGAGCCCTCGTTCCACCCCCTGTCGGCGGCCCTGCTGGCCGATCCGGGGGCCGCCAGCTCCGAGGAGGCCGAGCGGTCCTCCCAGCCGGCCGCGGGGGGTCCGACCCTGACGAGGTGGATCGAGGCCTGCCACCGGGACGGGGTCTGGGTGGTAGCGGGGTTCGCCGAGAGCACCCCGCGGGGGCGGTTCAACTCAGCCGCGCTGCTGGGCCCGGACGGGGTGGTCGGGGTCTATCGCAAGGCCCACCTCTTCTTTGACGAGAAGAGCTATTTCGAGCCTGGGGAGGGGGGCTTCCCGGTCTTCGATCTGCCCCTGGGACGAGTGGGGCTGCTGATCTGCTACGACGTCTGGTTCCCGGAGGCGGCCCGGGTGCTGGCCCTGGCTGGTGCCGACATCGTCTGCATTCCCACCAACTGGGTGGCCAACTTTCGCCGCCAGGTGCTCGACGAGCGGGGATGGACCATGGGCAACTACGCCTGTGTGGCGATCGCCACGCAGAACCAGGTCTTCGTGGCCGCGGCCGACCGGATCGGGACCGAGAGGGGCATCGAGTTCGTGGGCTGCAGCTGCATCGTGGGCCCGGACGGATGGATGCTCACCGGCCCCGCGGCGCGCTCCGACGAGGCGCTCCTAGTGGCCGACCTGGATCTGGGCCGCGCCGTCGCCGCCCGGCAGCGAACGCCAAGGAACCATACCCTGCTCGACCGCCGGCCAGAGCTCTACGGGTCGCTGAGCGCGATCTCGCCGGCGGCCCAGGATTGACCCAGCTGGCCAGATTGGGGCCAACCGCTGGTCCCGGCGCGGCCCCGGAGGCCGCAGGTGTGCTGAGCGGGCTCAACCCCGCCCAGCTGGAGGCGGTGCTGGCTCCTGACCGCCCGGTCCTGGTCCTGGCCGGGGCGGGCTCCGGGAAGACCAGGGTCCTGACCCACCGGATCGTCCACCTCCTGGCTCAGCACCGGGCCAGCCCGGGCCGGGTGATGGCGGTGACCTTCACCAACAAGGCGGCCCGGGAGATGCGGGAGCGGATCACCACCTTGCTGGGGGCCGAGCCTTACGGCATGTGGCTGGGCACCTTCCACGCCTGCAGCGCCCGCATCCTGCGGGAGCGCGGGGAGTTGATCGGAGTGCCCCGCAACTTTGTCATCTACGACGAGGTGGACCAGCTGGCGCTGATCAAGGAGGCCATGCGCCTGGCTGGGGTGGACGAGAAGCGGACCAGCCCCTCGACGGTCTCCGCCGAGATCTCCCGGGCCAAGAATGATCTCAAGGGGCCCGGCCCCTATGCGGACGGCGCCGTGGGGTACGTGGAGTCCCAGGTGGCCTCGGTCTATCCCCGCTACCAGGGCCTCCTAGAAGGTGCGGGGGCCCTCGACTTCGACGATCTGCTCTTCCGGGCGGTGGAGCTGCTCCAGGGATCGGAGGAGGCCCGGGAGCGCTACCGCCTTCGCTTCGATCACGTGCTGGTCGACGAGTACCAGGACACCAACCGGGCCCAGTACCTGCTGCTCCGGAGCCTGGTCGAGGAGCACCGCCGGATCACGGTGGTGGGCGACCCCGACCAGTCGGTCTACAGCTGGCGTGGCGCCGACCTCCGCAACATCCTGGAGTTCCAGCGTGACTACCCCGACGCCCTGGTGATCCCGCTGGAGCAGAACTACCGGAGCACCAAGGCCATTCTCGGGGCCGCCCAGTCGGTGATCCGGGAGAACTCAGAGCGGCTCGACAAGGGGCTCTGGACCGAGGGTCCGGATGGGACGCCGGTGGTGGTGGCCCAGCTCTACGACGAGCGGGAGGAGGCCAACGCGGTGGCCCAGGAGGCGAGGCGACTGGTGGACTCAGGGGAGTGCGACTTCGGCGAGATCGCGGTCGTGTACCGCACCAACGCCCAGTCCCGGGCACTGGAGGACACCCTGCTCAGGGCGGGGGTCCCCTACCGGCTGGTGGGGGGAGTCCGCTTCTACCAGCGGCGGGAGGTGAAGGACGTGCTCGCCTACCTGCGCCTCCTCGACCATCCCCAGGACCGGCTCGCCTTCGAGCGTGCCATCAGGGTCCCCAAGCGGGGGATAGGCGCCCAGTCCCTCAGTCAGCTGATGGGGGCCACCCAGGAGGCGGGGGTCTCTCACTGGGAGCTCCTCCAGGACCCTCAGGCGGTCGGCGTCCGGGGAGCCGCCGCCAACTCTTTGCGGCGCTTCCGGGAGATGATCCTCGAGGTCTCGGAGTGGGGCCGCCCGTGGCCCCTGGTGACGGTGCTGGACCGGCTCCTGGACCGGAGCGGGTACCGCCAGTTCGTCCGGGATGGCAGCCTGGAGGGAGAGGAACGGTGGGCCAATGTCATGGAGCTTCGGGGACTGGCCGCGGAGCAGGGGGAGCTGGCCTCGGCGGAGGCCCTGCCACTGTTCCTGGAGCAGGTGGCACTGGCCGGCGAGGTGGACCAGATGGAGGAGTCCACCAGGGCGGTCACCCTGATCACCCTGCACCAGGTCAAGGGGCTGGAGTTCCCGGTCGTCTTCATCACCGGGGTTGAGGAGGGGCTGTTACCCCACAGCCGCTCCCTGGACACCCTCGGCGAGATCGAAGAGGAGCGCCGGCTCCTCTATGTGGGCATGACTAGGGCCAAGCGACGGCTCTACCTCAGCCACTGCTTCCGCCGCCACGTCTACGGCAGTCCCAGTCCGGCGATCCCGTCTCGGTTCCTGGCCCCGCTGGGGCAGCAGTCTGAGGTGGAGAGCTGGCACGTTGGAGCCGCCGGGCCGCAGCCGGGCTACGTTCCCCCGGTGGCTGCGAGGGGCCAGCCTCTGCCACTGCGCCGGGCCCGGGAGGTGGTCTTCGAGCATGCCACCGCCCCGGGGCCGGAGGTGGTCAAGCAGAGCCGCTTCCAGGCTGGGGACAGGGTGGAGCACGCCCGCTTTGGCCGGGGCCTGATCCGCGCCAGTGAGATGGGACCGGGTGGGGAGGAGGTCGTCATCGAGTTCGCGACTTCGGGAGTGCGGCGCTTCGCGGTGAGCGACGCGATTCTGCGCCGGGTCCACGGCTAGGCCCCGATGGCGCCGGCCGCGATCCCCAGCCAGGCCCGGCGCCGAGCCGCCGAGATCCGAGAGGAGCTGGCGCACCACAGCTATCTCTACTACGTGCTCGACGCGCCGGAGATCTCCGACGCCGAGTTCGACGCCCTCTTCCGGGAGCTGGAGGAGCTGGAGGCCACCTACCCCAGGCTCCAGACCAAGGACTCGCCCACCCGCTCGGTGGGCGCTCACGTGGCCACTCCCTTTCGCAAGGTCCGCCACCTGGTGCCGATGTACTCGCTCCAGAACGCGTTCTCGCTGGAGGAGGTCGACGGCTTCCAGGCCCGTCTGCGCCGGGCCCTGGGGCTGGAACCACGGCTGGTGGCCGAGCTCAAGATCGACGGCCTGGCGGTGAGCCTGACCTACGAGGGTGGCGAGCTGACCCTGGGGGCGACCCGGGGCGATGGCCAGGAGGGCGAGGATGTGACCGCAAATCTTCGGACCCTGGACGACATTCCCCAGGGTCTCAAGGGGCCGACCGGGCACCCCATCCCAGCCAGGTTCGAGGTGAGGGGCGAGGTCTACATGCCGCGGCGGGTCCTGGCCGAGCTCAACGTGGCGCGGCAGTCGGAGGGCCAGCCGGCCTACGCCAACTGTCGCAATGCCGCGGCCGGGAGCCTGCGTCAGCTGGACTGGGAGATCACCAGGCAGCGTGGCCTGGCAGCCTTCTTCTACGCCTGCGACCCTCACCCGGAAGGATTGGCGGGACAGCTCGAGCTGCTCGACTGGCTGGAGGAGATCGGTTTTCCGGTCAACCCCCACCGCCGGCTGCTCCAGGGGAGCGCCGAGATCGCCGCTTACCTGGAGCACTGGCGCGAGGCCCGGCACGAACTCGCCTATGAGACCGATGGCGTCGTGCTGAAGGTGGACTCGCTGGGGCTGCAGGAGGAGCTGGGCGCCGACAGCCGCACTCCGAGGTGGGCGATTGCCTTCAAGTTCCCCCCGGAGGAGCGCGAGACCACGGTGCTGGAGATCCAGGTGAGCATCGGCCGGACCGGGGTGGCCAC
Source organism: Candidatus Dormiibacterota bacterium (assembly GCA_003164475.1). The sequence continues at coordinate 4,494 of PLTL01000159.1, forward strand.
GCCGGTGGCGGTCCTGGAGCCGGTGCTGGTGGCTGGCTCCACCGTGGAGCGGGCGACGCTCCACAACGAGGACCAGGTGCGGGCCAAGGACGTGCGACCGGGCGACACGGTGATGGTGCGGAAGGCTGGCGACGTCATCCCCGAGG
>PLTL01000175.1 GCA_003164475.1 Candidatus Dormiibacterota bacterium
GCCCATACCGATCCCCGTGACCTTGAGGAGGGCCAGCGGCAGATCGTGGTGCTGGCGCTGGACGGTGCCCTGGTGAGCGCGGTCTGGCGAATCCTCTGGGATGCCGTCGCGGTCCCTATGGCAAGCCAGTGGGCCCCGGCGCTGCTGGCGATCTTGGCCCGGACCGGCATCTTGAAGATGGCGACCATCCACTGCGCCGCGGCGTTCGCCCACCCCGACGCCCAGGTCGCGACGTTGAGGCTGGACCAGGACGCGATCAGCAAGGTCCTGTCAGAGGCCGTTCGCTCGGGCGAGCTGGCGATCCCCAGCCCGCGCATCCGCTACGACTCCGACGGCATCCCGGGACAGCTCGACGACTATCTGGTGGAGCACGGGCCGGCGATCCTGCGCTACCTGGGCCAGGAGCTTCCCGCCCGTCACACCGCCGAGGACGAGGACGATCCCCGGCTCAACTCTCTCAACCGCTCACCATTCCCGGCCCAGGGCTTGGTGATGCAGGGCTTGGCAAAGGCGGTCGCCGCCCAGGGCGCCGTGATCCTCAGCGGGGAGATGGGGGTCGGCAAGACCCTGATGATGGCCGGAGTCGCGTACCTTCGGCACCAGGCCCCCTTCCGGGCACTCGTGATCTGCCCACCCCACCTCGTGCAGAAGTGGGCTCGGGAGGTTGAGGGTACGATCCCGGGCTCGCGGGTCCAGATCATCCGATCGTTTAGCGAGATGGTTCGCCTCCGTCGCTTGGAGGGCACCAGGCCGGGCGGCCCCGAGTTCTACGTGATGGCCCGGGCCCGGATGGCTCGGAGTGCTTCGCTGGCCTTCGGCGGCGTCCCCACCCGGCTTCGCGGCGAGCTGGCCGCGCAGTTCGGGACCGACTTCATGGGCTACCGCTGCCCCGACTGCGGCGAGTTCCTAGTCACCGTGAAGGAGGAAGCCGATGAAGATGGCGACGCGAGCATCCAAGTCTGGACCGCGCCGTTCGTGAAGGTGATCCGCAAGAGCAACGAGCGGTGCCCTTCCTGCAAGACGGTCCTCTGGGCTCCCGCCGTGGAGGCTGAGGCCAACCGGCAGAGCTTCATGCGGGGCGAGCCGGGGTCGGCCCCTAGCGACAAGCGCTACTTCCGGCCCTACCAGTTCGTGAAGCAGCACCTCCGGGGCGTGTTCGGCACCCTGATCGTGGACGAGGTTCACGAATACAAGGGCGATACCAACCGGGGATCAGCGATGGGCACCCTGGCCGCAGCGTGCAAGGACGTGATCATGGGCACCGGGACGATTCTCGGCGGCTACGCGAGCCACCTGGCCTACATCCTCTTCCGCACCAACGCCTCCAAGTTGGTTGAGGCAGGGTTCACCTTCGGAGAGGTTCAGGCCTGGGTCGAGCGGTACGGCACCGTCGAGAAGGTCTACCGGCTCTCGGATGACCGTGGCAAGACCGGCAAGGCCAGCACCGCCAACAAGGCCCAGGTGCACGAGCGCCCCGGGGTCAGCCCCAGCGTGTTCGCGGACTTCCTTCTGCCGATTATGGCGACGATCAGCCTTGAGGATTTGCGGCTGGCACTCCCGGAGTTTGACGAGGACGTGATCGCGGTCGATATGACCCCGGAGCTGGGTGCCGCCTACAAAGACACCGTCGAGCCTCTTGAGGAATACATCAAGAACAACCGCTTCGGCGAGGAGGACCCTGGGTTCCGCTACCAACCGACTTTGAATGTATTGCGGCGGCTGTACCCGGACCAGCCCTTCGAGTCGGCCTACAGTCCCGTGATGAGCCATCTGGATCCGAGCCTGGTGATCACGTCGCCCGTGGGCCTTCCCGAGGACGTGATCTACCCGAAGGAGCTGGCCCTGGTGGAGGAAGTGGGGGAGCAGACGGGCCAGAACCGACGAGTCCTGGTCTACATCGAGGACACGGTTACCCGCAATATCACCACCCGGCTCCATCGCATCCTGACCGATGGGATCCCTGAACTCAACGTCATGGTGCTGCCTTCATCGGTGAGCCCCGAGAAGCGGGAGGACTGGTTCGAGAAGGCGGTCGGCCAGGGCGCTCAGGTGGTGATCGTTCACCCCGGCTTGGTCGAGACTGGCCTAGACCTCATCGCCTTCCCAACCATCGTGTTCTACCAGACCACCTTCAACCTCTTTCGGATGCGGCAGGCGAGCCGCCGCTCTTGGCGGATCGGCCAGACCCAGCCGGTCCGGGTCAGGCACATCTACTACCGGGAGACAGCCCAGGAGACGGCGATCACCCTAATGGGCCGGAAGCTCTACGCCAGCCTTGCCCTTGAGGGACGGTTCGGCGGCTCGGCACTCCTTGAGCTGGCCGAGGCTGAGGTTCAGGACGGAACGAAGCTGGCCCGCCAGCTCGCCGGATCGCTGGGCGGTGAGGACGTGTGGGATAAGCTCAGGGCACGGCGCGGGAAGTCGGCGGCAGCTCCCGTGGTCCCCGCTCCGTTGCCTCCCAAGGTGGAGCCCCGGCCCGTGCTGCGTGTGGTGGTGGCCGAGCCTGTCGACGGCCCCACCGAGCAGTTGAGTCTCTTCGGGTAGGTGACGGCTGTCCGCCAGATCAGATCACCCTGTTGCACCGACCGGTTGAAACCAGCGGGTGCTGAAAAACCAGCCACCATC
>PLTL01000045.1 GCA_003164475.1 Candidatus Dormiibacterota bacterium
TGCGGGGATTCTTTCAGCGGTTCATCAAGACCGCTGACGAGATCCTGGCCACCCTGCACCGTCAACGTTCCCATGAGACAGTCCATTAGGCGAGCTCCAGGAGCTTTGCCGGCGATACGAGTTCAGCGGTGCTTTTCGCGTGGCTGCTATCCTGGCCCACGCGGTGAAGGACAAGGAGTTCCTGTGAAGTTCCAATGTCGATGGGACCCGCATTGCTTCCACTTTGGCGGCTAAGTTCGGGATCCCTCACGTTGTCTTCACTTCCTCGGACTCCTTATGGCGACAGGGCTTCAGCAGGCCCGCAACGGAGGACGACGAGCGCATAGGCGAGCCGCCTCCATGGGGGCGGTCCGGATTCTGAAGTGGCGCTCGTGAGCTGAGCGGGAGGGCGTTTCAAGGTGGACGGGGATGAGGCGGGGAAGGATCATCGTATGAACCTGAGGAAGGTCCCGGCGATCACCGCCTATTTTTGGATCCTCAAAGTCCTGACGACCGCCATGGGCGAGGCGACGTCGGACTTCTCGGTGCGTCAGATCGACCCCTACCTGGCGGTCGGCCTGGGGGCCGTCGCCTTCGCCGCCGCCCTGACCCTTCAACTGGCAGTCCGCCGCTACATCGCGTGGGTGTACTGGCTGGCCGTGGTGATGGTCGCCATCTTCGGCACCATGGTCGCCGACGCTCTCCACATCCAGCTGGGGGTGCCCTATGCGGTGTCGGCGCTGGGCTTCGCGATCATCCTGACCCTGGTCTTCATCACCTGGTACCTCACGGAGCGGACGCTGTCGATCCACCGCATCAGCACCCTCCGCCGTGAGCTCTTCTACTGGGCTACCGTCTGCGTCACCTTTGCACTCGGCACGGCTGCCGGCGACATGACCGCCATCACCCTGCACCTGGGTTTTCTCGCCTCCGGCTTCCTCTTCGCGGCGGTCATCGCCGTGCCCGCCGTCGCCCACCGGGTTGCCCATCTCAACGCCGTGCTGTCGTTCTGGTTCGCCTATGTCATCACGCGACCCCTTGGCGCGTCGTTCGCCGACTGGATGGGGGTGCCTCATGTGCTTGGCGGCTTGAATTGGGGTCGCGGCACAGTCAGCATCGCACTGACCGTTCTCATCGCGATCCTGGTCGGCTACGTCTCAGTGACCAGAGTCGACGTCGACGAGCAGAGGGAGCGCGCGCCGGACCGGGAGCTCGCCTGACGGAGAGGCCGTGGAGGCAGGGCGTTGGCGCAGACAGACCACCTCGGGGCGTCGAAGCCGCGGCGGCGACTACTCCAGAGATCCCCAGTGGCTCATATGCCCACAGGCAGGGCGCCCTGCCAGCTCGCGCTTTGCCCGTCGGCTGTGTCCGTGACTTTCACCGTGTACTCGTACGACCCGGTCGCGGGGAACGACAGCTCGCCCATGGAGACGCCGAATGACCCGCTGGTTGTCAGCTGGAACACGCTCGCCTCAGGCTTGCCGTCCGTGGACGTCGCGACGTTGACGCCCGCAGCCGCGAACGTGACCTGTGCGGTGTACTCCGACGGAGTGCCTCCACCGGTGAACTCCGCCACCAGGACGGTTGCACAGGTGTAGTCGGGGGCGGCAGCAGAATCGCATTGGGTCGAAGTGAAGACCTCGAAGGTTGGGGAGCCGGACGCGGGGATGGCGCTTGAGCCGGCAGCGGGCAACGAGGAGACCGGTGTCGGGTTGGCACTGCCCGGCAACGGGGTCAGCTGCGTGGCGGGCGTGGTGGTCGGCCCTGCGGATCCAGCGCTCGGAGCGCCGGCGGCGGTCATCGAGGGCGCTGTCGCCGTCGCCGGCCCTGGGGCACCGGATCGCCCGAGGGCGTAACCGGCGAAGAAGACGCCGGCCACCAGTACCGCCCCCGTGCCGGCGACGGCGGCGACGAGCCCTCGGCGTGTCCGCCACCCCATCCTCCGCTTCTCCGCGTCCTCGGGAGTCATGGCGGCGGGCCTCGGGAGGTCGCCATCGGGCCCCGTCTCGCTGCCGTCCACCCGCTATGCCTCCTTGCTTGCATCGGCCCACCCCCGGGGTCAGGGCCCGTCAGGTGAGGTGCCAGCCGGTATCATCGACAATCCTGATGACCCCGGGTAAGCATTTCACGGTGGTGACCCTCCCCGCCTACAAGGCGGAGGGCACCTTGGAGCGGACGGTCGGCGCTCTACCTGCCGGCGCGGCCGACCACCTCCTGCTGGTCGATGACGCCTCCCCCGACGGGACCGTCGACGTTGCCCGGCGCCTGGGCATCGACGTCCGGGTCCACGACCGCAACCGCGGCTACGGCGGCAACCAGAAGACCTGCTACCGGGAGGCGCTCGAGCTCGGCGCCACGGTGATCGTCCTCCTCCACCCCGACTACCAGTACGACCCGACGGCGGTGCCGGCCCTGGTGGCCCCCATCGTCGCCGGAGTAGCCGACTTCACGTTCGGCTCCCGCTTCGCGTGCACGGGGGATCCGAGGGCCGGGGGCATGCCGCTGTACCGCTACTGGGGCAACCGCTTCAGCACCGTGACCGAGAACCTGCTGCTCGGCACCCACTTCACCGAGATGCATTCCGGGATGAAGGCGTACAGCCGTCGGTTCCTGGAGGCCGTCCCCTTCGAGTCGTACTCTGACGACTTCGTCTTTGACACCGAGATCCTGGTGGCGGCGGTGCTGGGCGGCTACCGGATACAGGAGGTGGCCATCCCCACCCGCTACACCATCGAGTCGTCATCGATCAATGTGGGCCGGTCCCTCGACTACATCCGCCGCAGCGTCGAGATCTGCTGGCGGGCCTCGGGGGCCCGCCGGCGCCAGCGCCGGCGTGCGGTCAGCGCCGGGCCGGACTGACCTTCGTCCGGCCATATCGCATTCGCCGCTGGGCACGGATCATCCGTTGGCCCCGGCGAGGAAGTCCTGGGCCACCCAGCCGTCCGGTCCCGTGAGGTACCACCAGATCGTCCCCATCGGGAGGTGGGTGGTGGAGTCGGTCTCAGCCACGTAGACGGGCCCCTGCTCGACCTCGTAGGTCGTCGCGCTCGACGAGCTGACGCAGGAGAGGACGCTCGAGGCGTGGCCCGGGGCGGAGTGGACGTCGACGCAGCCCCCACCTGGGGCCGTGGCCACCACGGTGCTGCCGTCGGCCGGCGCAGTGTCCTGCGTGCAGAGCACGTCCAGCGGGTGCCAGCCGGCGGCGTCCTGATAGACGTAGGCGTAGCAGACGGCGCCGCCCCCGGTCCCGTACGACTGGTATTCGAAGTCGGCGGCGTCGGTGCCGGTGCCGGACGTCTCCCCGACCAGGGTTAGGCAGCTCTGTCCCGGGGCGGGAGTGCAGCTGCTCGTCACGGTCACCCCCTCCTCCTCCTCAATCTCGGAGACCGCCGCGTCCTGCGCATTGGTGGTGAAGGTCGCGGCCGATGAGACCTGGGTGATCGCCCCGAGTGTCAGCACGCCGCGGCAGGGGGCCATTCCCTCGGGGAGCGAGGGAGAGGGGTTGACGGGCGCGGTGATGCTGCCCCCGCCGGGGACGGTAAGGCCCAGCTCGCCGGCTACCGGCGCGGAGCCGGAGCAGACGCCAGGCGCCGTGTCCCCCGTGTGCCAGGAGATGAGCACGGTCGCCTCGCCCGGCTGCGGCTCCCAGGGGTCGAGCGCCACCCGATCCGGCACCAGCCATGCCTCGCCGGCCGGGACCGCCCCCTGTGAGGTCGAGAGGGAGGCTCCCGCGGCGCTGAGGAGCCGGGCTTGCAGGGTCCCGCTCAGGTCGCAGGCGGCTGCGCCCTCGTTGCCGATGAGCACGGTGACACCTCGCTGGCCACCTGCCGACGAGGAGCCCGCGCCCACCACCATGTTGAGCTGGCTGCTCGCGCAAGCGTCGGCGACCGCGGGGCTTGGCGAGGCGGTCGGGGTGGAGGAGGGCGTCGCCGCCGGGGTGGGGGTCGCCGCGGTCGGCGCGGGGCTGGGCGAAGGGCTGGAGGCCGCAGGGGTCGCCACGGCGACCGCGTGACCGCCACGCGAGCTGCCCGAGAGCCGGACGACGACGAACGCCGCGCTCCCGCCGACGATCACCACCGCGGCGAGGACGCCCGCCAAGAGCCTGGGTCGCATCCGGGGAAGGTAAGCACGACTCCGTGCCCGCAGGGGGAGTGCGACGGTCCCGTGTCAGCCCGAGGGGCGTCGGCCGGCCGGCCTCAGGGCGAGGACGTACCAGTGCAGGTAGCGCCCCAACCATTTGGATATGCTGAAACTTGACGTTCCCTCGGTGCGATCGCGCCATACCGTCGGGATCTCGGCGACCGGCAGTCCCCGCCGCTTGGCCTTGGCGACCATCTCGATCCCCAGGGTGAAGCCGGCGTCGGACTCGATCCCGACCCGCCGGACAAAGTCGCGGGAGTACGCCTTGAACGAATTGGTCGCGTCGTGCGTCCCGACCCGCCCCAGGAGGTGAAGGGACCTCCCGGCCAGTGATGACATGGTTCCCTTCAGCCAGGGGCCACCGAGCTGGCGGCCGCCCCTCATGTAGCGCGAGGCCGCGGCCACCGCGGCCCCACCCTCCACGAGCAGGGTGAGCTGGTCGATCTGGAGGGGGTCGTCGCTGCCGTCCGCCATGGTCACGACCACCACGCCGCTCTGGGCATTGTCGACGCCGAAGCGGAGGGCGGCGGCCGGGCCGGGGCCGTACGTGTTGAGCACCGGACGCAGACGCGGCTCGCGTTTCCGGTAAGCCCCCAGGGGGGCCACCGTGGTGTCGGTGGGGCGATCGTAGACGGCCAGGACCTCGCACGGCAGGGTCACCGCCTCAAAGAGGCGGTCCAGGAAGGCGGTGATCCGTCCTCCCTCGTTGTACACGGGGACGACGATGGAGACCCGGGGCATCAGACGACGACACCCTTCCCGAGCAGGTTAAAGAGGTCCACCGCGGGCACGCTCAGCTCGAGCCCCCGGTACTCCTTGTGCGGAGCGGCAATGATCACCAGGTCCGCCTCCGCGATCACCGTCTCGAGGGGGACGAGATCGGTGTCCGACGTGACGCGAGGGTCCGTGCAGAGGACCTTCCGCGCCTTGAGGGCGAGGATGCGTTTCAGCTTGTAGCTGAGGCTCGATCGCACGTCGTCCGAGCCGCCCTTGAAGGCCATGCCCAGGATGC
>PLTL01000396.1 GCA_003164475.1 Candidatus Dormiibacterota bacterium
ACCAGGCCCTCCACAACCACCTGGAGCTGGTCCTCACCGCCGCGCTCCGGCGCCGCCGCAACGTGGTGGTGGCCCGGCTCACCCTTCCGCTGCGCAAGGAGTAGGGGGGGCGCCCTCATCCGTCTTCTCCTGGGCTCGCTCCCCTCGCCCCTCGGCCAGCGCCGGAGCCAGCGGGTCCAGGGCGAGAGAGCGCTCCAGATCCAGGGCGGTCACCGAGGCGTGGCGGTCCGGGATGGTGGAGGGCCGGGGGTGGCCCAGGGCCGGGGAGATCAGCAGCAGCGGCACCCCGGCCCGCAGCCACCTGGCGCAGGCGGCGTGGCGGAGCTGGTGGAGGCTCAAGGGCGGAAGCTGGGCCAGCCGGCAGCATTGCAGGAGGAGCTCCCGGGCCCGGCGGTCCGAGAGCCAGCCCCGGCGGGAGCGGAAGACGGGGGCCGAGGGGCCCTCCTCCCGCCGCCGGGCGAGCTCCTCCTCCAGCCGGCAGCGAAGTGCCCTCGGCACTGGTAGAGCCCGGGTACCGATCTTGCCGCTGAGCTGGAGCAGTCCCTCCCGGTGGGAGGAGAGGTCACGGGAGAGCAGCTCCTCCAGGCGCGCTCCCGTGGACAGCAGGAGCGAGACCAGGAGCTGGAAGCGCCGGTCGGGGATGGAGGAGATCAGCCTCGGCTGGTCCGCCAGGGAGAGGGCTGGCAGCGGTGGTGCTGGGCCGGGGCGGGAGGCGGACCACGGACCGCCCCGGAGAGGCCCGCGGGCGCCCAGTTGGAGCCCTCCAGGAAGCGCAGGAACTGGCGCAGCAGGAGAAGGCGTGGTGGCGGGTGCTGGCGGCGAGGGAGGCCGGCGACGCCTGGCAGGCGATCAGCAGTGGCCAACTCAGCTCGGCGCAGGCCCCCATGCCCTGCACCTCCTCGGGGCGGGTCAGGGGCCGCAGCACCCCCCGGTACTCGTTGCGGCTGCTCTCCACGTTGGCGGCCGCGCTGAGGAGCTCGGCCGCCTCCACCAGGCGGACCGGCGCCGACCGGTGGCGGTGCGGCCGCGCCGGCGCAGCCCCCATGATTACCCGGCATGAGGGAGGCGCTCACCGTCGTCGACCACCCCATCGTGGCCCACCGGCTCACCGAGCTGCGGGATGAGCGCACCAACCCGGATCGCTTCCGCCAGCTGATGGCCGAGCTGACCACCTTCCTGGCCTACGAGGCTCTCGGCGACCTGGGCACGTCGGAGCTGGAGGTGCGGACCCCGATGGGGACCGGGAGGGGGCGGGTGCTCACAGAGACGGTGCTGGTGGTCCCCGTCCTGCGCGCCGGCCTGGGCATGGTCCCGGGGGTCGCGCGGGTCGCCCCCAACTGCGATGTGGCCCACCTGGGCTTGAAGCGGGATGAGCACACTCTGAGCGCCGTCTGCTACCTGGACGGGCTCCCGGCCGACCTCCGCGGCCGCCGGGTGGTGGTCTGCGACCCCATGCTGGCGACCGGAGGGTCCCTGGTCCAGGCCTGCCAGCTCATCTCCTCCCGTGGGGCCTCGGGCACCGTCGCCCTCTGCCTGGTGGCATCGGAACCCGGGCTGCGGCACTTCTCCTCCCAGCTACCCCAGGTGGCAGTCGTCTGTGCCGCGGTCGACCCCGGGCTGGATGAGCACGGCTACATCCTTCCCGGCCTGGGGGATGCCGGGGACAGGCTCTTCGGGCCGCCCGGCGAGGGTCTGTCCCTGCGCCAGCCCCGGGGCTGNNTCCGCCACCCTCTCAAGGCCCACCGGCGAGTGGTTGCCATCCCGGGATGGCGGCCGGCCGGCCGGCCCTGCCCAGCTCCCCAGCCGGCTGCGGCCTACTCCACCAACTCCCGCAGCGCCGCCAGCTCGGCAGCACCGATGTCATCGGGCAGCGAGCAACCGGGGGCCACCACGAAATTGGGGCCGAGCGACTCCCGGAGCTGGCCGAGCCTCGCCCGGTCCGCCGCCAGCGCCCCCTCGCCCCGGAGCTCCGAGATCCCCCCCATGACGAACTTGCCGGGAAGCAGGTCGGCACCCTGGGGGAGACCGATGGCGCTCTCCGCCTCGCTCCAGCCCACCACCTGGACGGGATACGACGCGTAGCGCCCGACCGCAGCGTCGAGGGCCCCATGCACATGGAGGAGGCGGAACTCCGCCGCCGCGGCCCCACGCAGCCCGGCCAGGTCGTAGGGCTGGCCCAGTTCGCCGTACTCTTCGACGCTGAGCACGTCCTGGCCCCAGCAGGAGTAGTAGACACCGTCCGCGCCCGCGGCGACGCACTCCTCGGCCAGCCGGCTCACCAGGCGGGCCAGGGCCCAGAGGACCTCGTGGGCGACCGCCCGGTCGCCGTCGGCCATCTGCCGCAGCCCGCGCCGGCCGCACCAGAGCCCGATCAGGCCCAGGGGCGAGAAGATCGTCGCCAGGAGCACGTCCCCAGGCCCGAGCTGGGCCCCGGTCAGCTGGACGGCGCGGATGTACTCGGCGGCCCGGCCCACCTGGGGGGCCGGACCGAAGCTTCGCAGCTGGGTCACCTGGGACCAGGAGGAGAGGGCTGAGTCCTCGAAGAGGAGCGGAATGTCGGGCATGACCTTGGCCGCCGCCAGATGGTGCTCTCGGTAGAAGTCCACCGTCCGGCGGGCCAGCTCCCGCGGCTCGTCGCATCGAAAGTGCTTCCAGAGCAGGACCGGGGGACGTTCCACCCCGGCGCCGGAGATCAGCCTGCGGATCGAGCCGCCCACCTCCGAATCGGACACATCCATCCCCTTGCCAAACACCCCCATCCAATCAACGCGGCCTCGATCCTAGCGCTGGTGCGGGGACCCCAGTGGCTGGTCCAGGTCGTATGTGGGTCA
>PLTL01000179.1 GCA_003164475.1 Candidatus Dormiibacterota bacterium
TGACCACGCTGCGTAGTACTTTCTGGCGGTCTTCGACCGTGGCCGTCCCGGCTGTCTCGCGCAGGCGGGCCAGGAAGCTCTTTAGGTCCTCTGCCAGCTTGAGGTAGGTCTCCTGGTCGAGGAGCTGGGCTGCGAGAGCGTCGATGGAGCCTTGCAGGCTGGTCTGTTTGGCCCGCAGGTCGGGCATACGAGCGCGCAGCTCGCCGAGGGTGATCAGGTCCTCCTGGTAGGCCTGTACGAGCCGGCCGATCGCTTTGGTAGTGCGTGCCAGGTCGCGCTCGAGCCGGGCGCGTTCCGAAGTGGTCGGGTTGGCGGCGCGCAGCTCTGTCAGGCGCCGGTCGAGCTCGCCTTGGACGAGGGCGGGGTCGGCCAGCAGGGCAGTAACTTGTCCCCATACGACTTGGTCGAGGTAGTCGGCGCGCACCGGCTTGTTCTCGCACACCCGGCCCCCCTTGTAGCGGTAGTCGTCCGAGCCGAGGCAACGGTAGTAGTAGATCTTGCGCTTGGCGGTCCGCGTCGAGGTGCGGTAGTAGGCGTAGCCGCAGGACTGGCAGGCGACAAGTCCCATGAGCAGGCTGGGCTCTTTGCTGTTGCGGGAGGAGAAACGGCGGTTGTCGGCCAGGCGGCGCCCGGCGAGCTCGAAGGTGGCCTCGTCGACGATCGCGGGCACGGCGATGGTGACCCACTCCTCTTTCGGGCGGTCGTAGTTGGCGTGGTGGCGGGAGACCGCCCGCCCTTGGAGCCGAGCCCGGCGGTTTATCGCCGGTCGGCGCTCGGTGGAGCCGGTCTTCATGAACGCGGCGCGCCCGGCATAGGCGGGGTTCTTCAACATCCCCCAGATGACGGAGCGGTCCCAGCGGTCCTTGCCGGTGCGGGTCGGGATCTTCTCGCCGGTCAGCCAACGGGCCAGCCCGCCGATGGGCACCTGGTCCTCGGTGTAGCGCCGGAACATCTCGCGCACGAGCTGGGCTTCGTCGTCGACGACCTCGTAGCGGGCTTCGGAGACGTCGCTGCGACGGACGTAGCGGTAACCATAAGGTGCGCCGCCGAGCACGTTGACGACCCCGGCCCGGGCGCGAAAAGCCTTGCCCCGCCTGGTCCGTTCCATTATCAAAGCGCGTTCGTACTCGGCCATCATCCCTTGGAACTGCAGCATCATCTCGTCTTCGGGGGTCTCGACCTTGCGGGCCTTTACGAAGCGGACCTCGCTGCCGGCCTTGTTAAGCTCGTCGATGAGCAAGGTCTGGTAGGCCAGTTTCCGGGCCAGGCGGTCAGGTGAGTAACAGACCACCACGTCGACGGGCACCTGGGCGGCCAGGTCCCGCAGCCGCTCCAGGGCGGGGCGGACCAGGCTGGCACCGCTGTAGCCCTCGTCGGTGAAGACCCACCCCTCGGGGACCTCTAGCCCCCAGGACGCCGCAGCGGTCTTGCACTCGGCGACTTGCGAGCCGACCGTCTGCTCCTCTTTCTGGCGTTGCCCTGACACCCTGGCGTAGATGGCTGCGGTCGTCATCGTCTCTCCTTTGTCCCCTGTTTGGCTGACAGTTGTGGCGGCGCGAGCTGGTCCGGTCTGAGAAAGTCGCTCAGCACAACAAGCTCATCGCAATTTGGGCACGGCCCGCCCGGCCCCAGGCGCCGGCACCACCGGTTGCAAACCTCGCAGCGTTGCGAGCCGACATAGCGGGCCTCGCAGTCGGGGCACTCATAGACCGTGTCGGCTTTGGCCGGCTGGACCGGGGCCGGCGCCGCCCGCCTGGCCCGGAACGCGGCCTGCCTGCACGCGTCCGAGCACCAACGCCGGGCCCGTCCGCCCGGCACGGGGCCACCGCAGGCCCCACAGCCAGCCGTTACGGGAACGTTACGCACGGGCTCTCCCGGTTTTGGCCTCAGGCCCCGAGGGCCGACCGCTCTTGTTCTTTGTCGTGGTCGTTGACCGGCTCGAGCCTCTCGGTGACCGTGGACATCTGGCTGTGGTCATCGCTGTCCCTCCTTTGCAAGGTGCGCGCCCGACGTTCAGGCACGAGGACCCGGTAGGCGTGGGCGAGGGCCTGCTCGCCGGCGCGGTCGAAGACGAACTCGGCGCTCACTTGGCGCTCAGCCATGGCCAGTGCCGTGGTGGCGGTCCAAGAACTCCGAAAGCGCCTCGGAGACCAGCGCGGAGATGCTCTGGCCAGTGGCCCGAGCGGCGCGCCGCACCCGTCGGGCCAGCCCGGCAGGGAGCTTCACCGTGAAAACGAGCTTGGGCCCAGGGACTTCCATGGCCCCTTCGTCCCGGGCCCGTTCGACGTAGCGGCGCGCCTGGCGCTCCGACAGGCGGTGACGACGGGCGAGGTCGCGCGTCGCCTCGATGACGTCCATCCCCGAAGCCAACAGCCCCGAGGCCGTGTTGACGCGCTTGGCCACCTGATCGGCTCGGGCCCGACGACCATCCGACATGACTCTTAGATACTACTTTTACTGTCACACTGGGTGGTGGACCGTTGGCGCGGCTTACTAAACAGCCTCTCCCCACGCCGGTAGTTCAAAGCGACGTCGAACTCGAAGTTCGCTATTG